>JACMOF010000500.1 GCA_014378155.1 Caulobacter sp.
GCAAAAGCTGGTTAGGCGGCGGCGGCGACCTGTCGCCCCTGCTCGGCTACCAGCGGCAACAGGACTTCCCCGGCGCCATCGACTTCCCCGCCGCCTATCAGCGCGCCTGCGACGCCCACGACCCGACCTGGCACGCCAAGTACAAGGCGTGGTGCGACGAGTATTTCTTCTTGCCCCACCGCAACGAGCCGCGCGGCATCGGCGGAATCTTCTACGACCACCACGACAGCGGCGACTGGTCCAAGGACTTCGCCTTCACCCAGGACGTCGGCAAGGCGTTCCTGGGGATCTATCCTGAGCTGGTCCGCCGCCGGATGGGCGAGGCCTGGACGGCGCAGGAGCGCGAGCAGCAACTGATCCAGCGCGGCCGCTATGTCGAGTTCAACCTGCTCTACGACCGCGGCACGATGTTCGGACTAAAGACCGGCGGCAATGTGGAGTCGATCCTCAGCTCCATGCCGCCCGAGGTGAAGTGGCCGTGACAGGGTCCTTCTCCCCTTGCGGGAGAAGGGTCAGGTCACGCCGCCGGGCACTTCGCCCCGGTACCGATCCAGGCCTGCACCAGTTCGCCGAACCTCGCCTGCGTGCCCGGCGCCGGAACCCGGCCCGCGCCTGGGTTCCAGGCCCAGCCGACCAGGTGGTCGTTGGCCATGTGGTCGTGCAGTTGCGCCAAGCCCCGGCCGCCATTGCGCGACGGGTCCCTGATCTGGGCGCAGATCGCGCCGAGCGACTTGCCCTGCCAGGCCATCTCGACCGGCGCCAGGGCCCATTTCGGATCGCCGGGGATCGACTTGACGTCCTGGCCCCAGGTCGGAACGTTGGCGGGACCGTGGCATGCGCTGCAGGGCATGCCGGCCGGGCCGTGGCCCGCCTGACCGGCGACCATGGGCGGATTGTGCGGATGCCGGTCATCGCCCTGGGTTGGGGCGCGCTGGACCGGGTGGCAGTTCATGCAGCGCGGGCTGTTGATCACCTTGCCGGCCTCGGTGAACAGGGCGACCGAACGGGCGGCGGCATCCTGGATCGACACGAACTCGGCCGGGCTCTTCAGGGTCTCGGCCGGGAGCGGCGTCGGCGTAGCGGGCGCGGCGGCCCAAACCGTGGAGAGCAGGGCGCCGCCGGTCAGGGCGCAACCAACAACGAGCAGGGCTGTGACGGCGCGCATGATCTGATCTCCCCCGTTCCATCGGGAACGGTCAAGCTAAGGCTTAGGTTGCCTGCGACAGGAAAGATTCGATCCAGTCGGCCATCCGCGCGCGGTCGTTATAGCCTTGCAAGGACGCGATCGCCGCGTCGGCCTCGGCGTCGGTATAGCGGCTGCCGCGACGGGCCTCGATCAGGGCGATGGCATAGGCCGGGTCGAACTCTGGGTGAAACTGCATCGAGATAGCGGGACGATCGTCATAGACCAAAATCCCGGCCGGGGTGAAGGCGCTGCCAGCCACGACGCGGGCCGTCGGCGGGATCTCGACCACCTGATCCTGATGCGACGCCGACACGGCGACGCGGGCCAGGTCCCGTTCCAAGTCCATCCAGGGCAAGGCCTCGGTCACCTCGTAGGCGTGCAGGCCGACGCCCCAGCCCTTGTCCGACTTCACGACCCTGCCGCCGAACGCCTCGGCCATGATCTGGTGGCCGAAACACACCCCGACCAGCGGCCGGGCCTGGGCCTTGATCAGGAAAGCCTTCAGCGGCTCGATCCAGGGCAGATCGTCATAGACCCCGGCCGCTGAACCGGTGACGATATAGGCGTCGCACTCATCCGGGTCGGCCGGCAGTTCACCGGCCTGGACATCGTAGGTGACGTAGTCGTGGCCAGGACCCAGCAGGTCCTGGAACATGCCGCCATAGCGCCCGAACTCAGGCTGCAGCGCCTCGGGCGGTTCGCCGGTTTCGAGCAGGCCGATCTTCATGGGCGGGTCTCCAGGACGCTTCAGTCGATATACAACCGCGAAGGACGTAAGGTCTCTAAAACACCATCCCCTGCGCGACGGCCTTCAGCCGCTCGATGGCCGAAAACTTGTCCTCGATGAAGTCCTGGTCGATCCACCAGATTTCGACCTCGCGCATCACCTCACCGACCATCGGGCCCTTGGGCACACCAGACTTCAGGATCTCCTCGCCGGTCAGCGGAAAGGCCGGCGGCGTCCAGGTCTCGCCCAACGCCAACAGGCCGCGCCATTGCGGTGTGGTGGCGGTGCGGCCGGCCCCGGCCCAGGCCAGCTTGACCCGGTCGCTGAAGGTCTTGACGCCCAGGGCATAGACCGCCCGACGCGTCTCGCGCGGGCCCATCCAGGAGACGATGCGCGGCGACGTGCCGACCGCCTCGATCAGCCGCTCCTTCAGGCTGTTGGACAGCCGCAGCCGCTCGGCCATCTGGGCGGCGATCTTGGGGTCGTCGGGAATCAGGGCGGCCAGGCGCAGCTCGGGGTCGTTCTCGAACAGTTGCTCGGTCTCGATGGTCATCAGCCCCTCGAAACGGGCCAGCGACTTCACGAAGGGCAGGATCGACGACAGCACGCTGGTCGCCGCCATCAGTCGCAGGGCCGAGCGCGGATCTTCGGCCGCCAGCAGCTTCAGCAGCTCCTTCTGGGTGCGCTCAGCGGCGCGGCCCTCGACCATGCCCTTCAGCGCCTTGCAGGCGGCCAGGGCCTTCTGGTCGGCGTCGCCCTTGCCATACCAGGCGTGGAAGCGGAAGAACCGCAAGATGCGCAGATAGTCCTCGCGGATCCGGGTCATCGGGTCACCCACGAACACCACCCGCCCTTCGAGCGCGTCGTTCACGCCCTCGCCGGTCGGATCATAGAGCCGGCCGTTCAGGTCGGCATAGAGGGCGTTGAAGCGGAAATCGCGGCGCTCGGCGTCTTGGTCCCAGTCCTGGGTGAAAGACACGACCGCCCTGCGGCCGTCGGTCGAGACATCGCGGCGCAGGGTGGTGATCTCATAGGGCCGACCCTTGGAAATCGCCGTTACCGTGCCATGGTCGACGCCGGTGGGGATGACCTTCAGGCCGGCCTCCTGCAGGGCCTCGATCACCAGGTCCGGGGTCAGGGTGGTGGCGATGTCGATGTCGTCGATGGGCTTGCCCATCAAGGTGTTGCGCACGCAGCCGCCAACGAAACGCGCGCAGCCGGGAAAGCCGCGCGCCTCCAGCGCCGCGATCACCGCCTGGGTCTCCGGCAGCGCCATCCACGGCGGCACGCCTATCGATTCTGTACTCACGCCACTCCCCCAGGTGCACAAAACGCCCCCGCCCAGCGGGGTCCGGCATTTCAAACGATTATTTCAAACCGGCAAGCCCCGGACATCGATCAAGCTGTTGATCGATGCCGCACCAAGAGCACCCGCTCAGCCGACGGGGTCTTCGCCATGCAGCCGCTCGTAGAGCGCGCGCAGCATGCCGGCGGTCGCCCCCCAGATGAAACGCTCATTCCACGGCATCGCATAGAAGAATCGGCGCTCGCCGTCCGGCAGGTCGCGATGCTGACGTTGATGGTTCTGAGAGTCCATCAGGAAGGCGAACGGCGTCTCGAACACATCGGCCACCTCGTCGGGACTGGCGACGAAGGTGGCGGCGGGATCGATGAAGCCGACCACCGGCGTGACGTGGAAGCCCGTCACCGTGCGGTAGCCGTGCAGCAGACCCGCCAGGGTAACGCAGGACGGGTCTAGGTTCACCTCTTCCTGGGCCTCGCGCAGGGCGGTCTCCCACGGCGTCTCGCCTGGATCGCAACGGCCCCCGGGAAAGGCGATCTGGCCGGTGTGGCTTCGCAGAGTATCGGACCGGCGGGTCAGCAGGACGGTCATCCCCGCCTCACGCTCGACCAGCCCCACCAGCACGGCGGCGGGGCGCAGGGCGTGGGGATTGTCGGGCCGCATGCCGGGATTGAGATCGTAATCCGAACGCGCGGCGTCGAGGCTGGGATCGTAGCCGTCGATCGGGTCCAACTTGCTGGCGATCCAGGCGCGCCGCGCGTCCCTGGACAGGGTCATCCTCGGTGCGCCCCGGCCGGGGCCATCGGGAACCAGGCGCCGTTTGAGGTCACACCCAGGCGCGGCCCCTCCGGCGTGTCGCGCTCCGCAGCCAGTTCGACCAGCTCATAGAACACAGGCCGCGCGATCAGAGCCTCCAGGCCGCGCCGCACGTGGACATAGGGCCGCGGCTCGCCAGTGGCCGTATCGGTCTCGACGCGGATGGCGTTGTCGGGGCCGGCCTCGACCAGGTCACCGACATTGGTCTCGAAGCGCAGCACGCCGTTTTCAGCATCGACCCGCGTGGCCATGAACGGCGCGTCCTCGACCTGGATCTTCAGCTTCTCGACAGGGGTGACCAAGTGATAGCCGTCGGGATCCAGCCGCAGCACGGTCGAGAACAGCCGCACCAGAGCCTCGCGGCCGATCGGCGATCCCTCGTGAAACCAGACGCCGTCCTTGCGGATGCGGATGTCGATCTCGCCGCAATGCTCAGGATGCCACAGATGCACAGGCGGCAGGCCGCGCTCGCCCGCGCGCCCCTTCGCCGCCTGGGCGGCGGCGGTGACGCCTGCGAGGCCAGAGGGGGTGGGATCGACAATCATGGGCTTCAGGTAGGGCATGCGGCGCCCACACTCAAGCACGAGCGCACGATATGGGGACAGGCGCATGCGCCTGTCCCCAGCCGTAACTCAAGCGACGCGGATAGGTCCCACCAAGCCCGAATCTCCGCCCTCGACCAAGGCCTTCACCAGCACCCGTCGCTGATCGGCCGGCCCCGGCATGGTCACCCTCGCCGCCGGTCCTGCCGAAAAGCCGATCCGCGCGAAATAGGGGGCGTCGCCGACCAGCAGCACCGCGCGCCAGCCGGCTCGCGCGGCGGCGGCGCAGGCGGCTTCGACGAGGGCCTGGCCCAGGCCGTGGCTGCGCGCGGTGGCGTCCACCGCCAGCGGGCCGAGGAAGGCGACGGGCTTGTCGCCCACCATGACCGGCCAGAGGCGCACGCTGCCGATCACCCGGCCTTCGTCCAAGGCCACGAACGCGCAGTCGTCAAGCTTCCGATTGCCCTCGCGCAGACGCTCCGACGACTTGGCGAAGCGGCCGGGTCCGAAGGCGCGATCGACCAGCACCTCGACGGCGCGGGCGTGCTCGGGCAGCTCGTTGAGAAGGCTGGGATAGGGCGACGAAGGCGCGACGGCGGAAGACGACATGGGCGCTAAACGATCCAGAACACGAAAAGGGGCATAGCCCCGGATCGTGACGCGGCCGAGACGGTCGCATCCGGGGCGTTCAGACGCGGACTCCGGTCCGCGCGGCGCAGGTTCGTCGCTGGCGTCGCATGGCGCGCCCTCTCCATCAGGAGGGCGCGAAATAGGGCCTAGGGCGCGCTGGGTCAAATAATTCAACGGCCGCATAAGAGAAACGCGATTGCGGCGACGCGGGCCTGAGGACATGGTCCGCCCCCGATGACCGACCTCCCCCCCGACGCAGATTCCATCCCGTCCGCCCTCGAGGCGCCGGAAACCTCGATGCGCGCGCTGCTCAAGCAGAGCGACTTCCTGTTCTTCTGGGGCGCGCGGTTCACCGCCACCCTCGCGGTGCAGATCCAGGGGGTGACAATCGGCTGGCAGGTCTACACCCTGGCCCGCGAGACCGGACACAATGAGGGCCAGGGGGCCTTCTTGCTGGGCATGGTAGGCCTGGCCCAGTTCATCCCGCTGTTCTTTTTGGCGCTGACCGCCGGAGAGACCGCCGACCGCCATGATCGCAAGATGATCATGACTGCGGCCATCGGCGTCGACATCGTCTGCGCCGCAGCCCTGGGCTTCCTGGCCTGGTCGGGACACACGACGCTGTGGCCGATCTTCGCCATCGCCGTGCTGTTCGGCGCCGGCCGCGCCTTCCTGTCCCCGGCGTCCAGCGCCATGGGGCCGATGCTGGTGCCGCGCCCGCTGTTACCGCGCGCCATCGCCTGGAACTCGTTGTCCTGGCAGAGCGCCTCGATCATTGGCCCGGCCTTGGGCGGCCTGCTATGCGCCATCTCGGCGGCCACGGCGTTCGGGGCTTCGGTCGTGCTGTTCCTGCTGGGCGGCCTGCTGCTGCTGGGCATCAAGGCCAATACCAAGCCCGTCACCCAGCCGGGCTCGCGCTGGGCGCTGATCAAGGAAGGCCTGGTCTATACCTGGCGCAACAAGATCGTCTTCGGCTCGATCTCGCTGGATTTGTTCGCGGTATTGCTCGGCGGGGCCACGGCCCTGCTGCCGGTGTTCGCCCGTGATGTGCTGCATGTGGGGGCCGAGGGCTTTGGCGTGCTGCGCGCCGCCCCCGCCGTGGGCGCGACGCTGGTGGCGGTGATCCTGGCCAGCCACACGATCCGCCGCCGAGCGGGCCTGCTGATGTTTGGCGCCGTGGCGGTGTTCGGCGCCGCGACCGTGGTCTTCGGGCTATCGAAATATGTCTGGCTGTCGGTCGGCGCCCTGGCGGTGCTGGGCGCGGCCGACATGGTCTCGGTCTATATCCGCCAGACCCTGGTGCAACTGGTCACCCCAGATCCGATGCGCGGCAGGGTCGCCGCCGTCTCGGGCCTGTTCATCAGCGCCTCCAACGAACTGGGCGAGTTCGAGAGCGGCGTCGCGGCGCGGTTCCTGGGCCCGGTCGGCGCGGCGGTGTTCGGCGGCGTCGGGGCCCTGATCGTCACGGGCGCGTGGGCCAAGATGTTCCCGGAACTGCGCAAGGCGGACCGGCTGGATTAGGCTGTGCGAGGAACGGGGACAGGCACATGTGCCTGTCCCCGTTCCTCGCCTAGGCCGCAGCCAACCTCGCCAACGCCTCGCCCGTCATCCGTCGCACGATCCACTCGTTCATCGCGGCCGCGCCCAGGCTGTCATAGAAAGCGATCGACGGGGCGTTCCAGTCGAGCACGGCCCATTCCAGTCGGCCGAGCTTCTCGTCCAGGCAGCGCCGCGCCAGCCCCGCCAACAATGCCTTGCCCGCCCCGCTGCCCCGCGCTTCGGGCAGCACGAACAGGTCTTCCAGATAGATTCCGTGCCGGCCGACGAAGGTCGAGAAGTTGTAGAACCACAAGGCAAAGCCCACCGGCGCGCCGTCAATCTCGGCGATGTCGCAGAAGGCCTTGGGGTTTTCGCCAAACAGCGCCACCGTGATATCGTCCTGCGTGGTCCGCACATCGTCGAGCAGCTTCTCATAGGCGGCGAGATCGCGGATGAACCGCAGGATCAAGGCGCTGTCGGCCTCGACGGCGGGACGAATGGATACGGGCATGGCGGTCTCTTCGGACTATCTGGATTTGGTACTCGAACAGCTGGCCCCGGTCGGGCCGCTGACCTCGCGAAAGATGTTCGGCGGAGTCGGCCTCTATGCCCAAGGCCTGTTCTTCGCCCTGATCGACGACGACACCCTCTATCTCAAGGGCGACGAGACACTGGGCCCCGATTTCGCGGCCGCCGGCAGCACGCAGTTCGCGCCCTTCGGCATGAGCTCCATGGCTTACTGGTCGGCGCCCGCCGAGGCGTTGGATGAGCCAGACCTGATGGTCGAGTGGGCGCGGCGCTCGATCGCGGTGGCGGCGGCGCGGAAGGCTCGGAAGCCCTGATCCAGGGTTGGGGACAGACGCATGCGCCTGTCCCCAATTGCAAGACCCTTACCCGATCACCACCCCCGGCGGCGGAAGGCTATCCTCCGGCACGAAGAAGTCCGGCATCAGGGTGGCGGTCGGATCCACGCGGTACTGATCGAAGTCGCGCACGCCCTCGCCGTACAGGAACGTGTCGTCGATCACGAACTGGCCGGTGAACGCTCGCGACGGCTTCAGGAACATCGCGTGGGCCGCGTCGGCCATGATCTCGACGGTGCGGCAGTGCTTGAGGCCTTCCTCCCCGGTCAAGGCAAACTGGATGGCGGCGGTGGCGATGGCGGTGCGCGGCCACAGGCCGTTGAAGGCCACGCCGTCGGCCCGGAACTCCTCGGCCATGCCCATCATGCACAGGCTCATATTGTACTTGGCCATGGAGTAGGCGACGTGGGGGGCGAACCAGCGGGGCTTGATGTCCAGCGGCGGCGACAGGGCCAGCACGTGCGGATTGGCCGCCTTCTTCAGGTGCGGCAGACACAGTTTCGAGGTCAGGAACGTTCCGCGCCCGTTGATCTGGTGCATCAGGTCGTAGCGCTTCATGTCGGTCGACAGCGTGCCCGTGAGCGAGATCGCCGAGGCGTTGTTCACGCAGATGTCGATACCGCCGAAGCTCTCGACCGCCTTGTCGACGGCCGCCTGGACGCTGGCCTCCTCTCGCACATCGACCACCAGCGGCAGCGCCTGGCCGCCGGCCGCCTCGATCTGCGCGGCGGCGGTGTAGATGGTGCCCGGCAGCTTCGGATGGGCCTCCGCCGTCTTGGCGGCGATGACGATATTGGCGCCGTCGCGGGCGGCGCGCAGGGCGATGGCCAGGCCGATGCCGCGCGAGGCGCCGGTGATGAAGAGGGTCTTGCCGTTCAAGCTCATCGTCGTCTCCTCAAGGACGGTCCAGTTCTATGCCGAGACACTGCGACGGTCATCCCGCGCCCGTGGTTTCCACTGACAGGGCCCACAGCCTGTCGGCCTGCTCCGGGTCCAGGGCGTAGGACATGACGCCAGACCAGCCGGCCTCCTTCGTCCACGGCTTGGCCTGGGCCAAGTCCTCGAGATAGAGCCCGCCGACGCCCTCGAGTTCGTCGCCCACCGCCGCCCAGACACTGGTCGACGCGCCCTGGGCGGGCGTCTTGAAACCGTCGCGAACCTTGCCGTTTTCGTCGATCCAGCCCATCGCCCGCTGCTCCTCGATCGGCAGATGGCGCTGCAGCGGGGTCATGATGCCGCCAGGCATCACGGCGTTGGCGAACACGCCCTGATCCTTGAAGCGCTGATTGAAGCCCACGGCGAACAGGGCGTTGGCCGTCTTGGCCTGGCCGTAGCTTTCCCACTTCTCGTAGGGGTGAGACCGGAAATGCGGATCCTCGAAATTCATCGGGGCACGGCGGTGGCCGATCGACGACAGGGACACCAGCCGCGAGGTCTTGCCGCCATTTCCTTGAGAGGGGGCCTTGGCGCCGGCCACCAGGTTGGGAGCCAGCAGCACCGACAGCAGGAAGTGGCCAAAGTGGTTGGTGCCGATCTGCATCTCGAGCCCGTCCTCGGTATAGGCGAGCGGGCAGGCCATGACGCCGGCGTTGTTGATCAGCAGGTTCAACGACCGGTCGCCCCAGCGCTCGACGAAGGCGCGGATCGACTTGAAGCTGGAGAGATCTAGCATCGACCACGACGCTTGCGCGCCCTTGGCCACGGCGTTGATCTCGGCGACGGCGGCCTCGGCCAGATCCGGCTTGCGGACGGCGATCACAACCTCGGCGCCGGCCTCGGCCAAGGCCTTGGCCGTCTCGACGCCGATGCCGGTGGCCCCGCCGGTGACGATGGCGACCTTGCCGGTCAGGTCGTGGCCGGCGACGACGTCGCGGGCGTCGGTGAAGGCCCCGAAGGGCGATTTGATGCGGTCGACCATGATGTTCGCTCCCTTGATTTTTGTCATTGAAGTGGACGCTACAGCTGCAACACAAGAATTCCCAAGGCGATCGCCAGGCACAGCGGCCCATAGGCGCGGCGGTTGAGCGTCGCGAACGGCGTGCCCTCGGCATAGCGGAAGACCGGCGGGACATAGGTCGCCAGACCGCGTCCGGCGAAGACCACGAACAGGACCCAGCGCGCGGCCTTTAACTGCGGGTCCCAGACGGTCGGGGTCAAGGTCGCGGCGACCAGCACGCCGCCGGCCGCCAAGGCCAGGGCGACAGCGACGGAGGCCAGCAGGCCGGGCGCGCGCATGCCGCGTGTGCGGCCCACCACGTGCTCGACCATCGAAGCCTCGTCATGGCCCGGCCAGCGACCGCCCAAGCCCCAGTAGAGGTGGATCCCCGCCAAGGCCAGCAGCGCCGTCGACAGGACCAGGGCCAGGGCCACCTCAACCAACCTTGCTGAAGTCCGGCGCGCGGCGCTCGGCGAAGGCCATGAAGGCCTCGCGGGCCTCGGCGGTCTGCAGACGCTGAGCAAACAGTTCGCCCTCCCTGTCCATCAGGGCCGAGATCGCCTCGGCGTCGCGCATCAGCGACTTGGTGACGGTCAGGGCGCCGAGCGGACGCTTGGCCAGTTGGTCAGCGGCGGTGCGGGCGCGGGTCCGCAGATCCTCCAGTGGCACGCAGGCATTGGCGATGCCCCAGGCCACGGCGGTCGCGCCATCCACCGCCTCGCCAAGGGCAAACATGGCATAGGCGCGAGCGTGGCCGATGCGGGCCGGCAGCAGCAGGCTGGAGGCGGCTTCGGGCGCCAGGGCCAGGTTGACGAACGGCACGGTCAGCCGGGCGTCGGGGCTGACGAAAACCAGGTCACAATGCAGCAACATGGTCGTGCCGACGCCGACCGCCTGGCCCTGGACGGCGGCGACCAGTGGCCGGGTGGCCTTGGCCAGGTTCTTCAGGAACCGCATCACATGGCGCTCGCCGGTGAAGGTCCCGGTGGCCTGGGCGGTGAAGTCCTTCAGGTCGTTGCCCGAGCTGAAGCTGTCGCCGTCGCCCTGGAACACCACCACCCGGATCGCCGGGTCGGCCTCGGCGCGCTCCAAGCTGTCGGCCAGCACGCCGTACATGGCGTTGCTCAGCGCGTTCTTCTTGTCCGGACGGGCCAGGGTGAGGGTCATCACGCCGGCGTCGATCTCGACCTTCACCAGATCGGTCATGCGGCATCTCCTTTGGGGAACTTGGTTTGCAGGCTGACCAGCCAGCGGGACACCACGGCGATCTCGTCGTCCGTGAAGCCCTCGGTGAGGTGAGAGCTCAGCCCCTCGACGCCGGCCTTGGCGTCCGCGCGCGCCACATGGCCCTTGGCGGTCAGGTAGAGGCGCAGGGCGCGGCCGTCCTTGGGGTCGGGCCGCCGCTCGACCAGCTCGGCGCGCGCCATGCGGTCGATCAGGCCGGTCATGGCCGAGGGCGCAAGGTCCAGGGCCTCGGCGGCCTCGCCGATCAGGGCGCCGTCTTTCTGCCCGAGCACAAAGAGCGCTCCGGACTGGGCCGCCGTCAGCCCCCCCTGGGCGGCCATCTTGGCCTCGACATAGCGCTGCACGCGGCGGTGCGCGACATTCAGCAGGAACACCAGGCGGCGGTCGGGAGGCGTGGTCATGACGTGGAGATTATAGTTCGTGCACGAAATATCAAACGATTGTTTCGTGTTCGCTGCCGGAGCGGGCGGCCCATAGCGCCGCGACCCGGCTAGCCGCTTCAGCGGCGCCATCTTCTCGGGACGCTATTTCGCCGAGACGGACGGTCCTCGCGATCAGGTCGGGGTCGCCCAAAAGCCTGTCGATCAGGGCCGCCGCCGCCTTGGAACGGTAGGCGTCGCGCGCCAGGGTCGCCCCAACGCCCAACCGCGCGATCCGCGCCCCATTGTCGAACTGGTCGCCCAGATGCGGCACGACCAGTTGCGGCCGGCCAGCGCGCAACGCCTGCTGAATAGTGCCGACCCCGCCCTGATGCACGATGGCGGCAGCGCGGGGAAAGAGCAGGGAATAGGGCGCGTAGGCGAAGGCGACGGCGTCCTCCGCCCCGTCGGCGACGGACGGATCGCCATCGGGTCCGACCAGCAGCACGGCGCGTCGCCCCATGCGCCGTGCGACCTTCATGCTCTCACGGTAGAAGTCCCCCGGAATGTTCACCGCCGCGCTACCAAGGGTGAAGACCAGCGGCGCGGGTCCGGCCGCCAGGAAGGTCTCCAGATCCGGCGGCAAGGTCGTCGGACCGCCGAGGTCGCTATCATAGGCGGCGTATCCGACCACGTCGAAATTTTCGGGCGCGTCGGGCTGACGCGGACTCAGCAGAGGCGAATAGAGCCCCAGCGAGAGGGCCGCTCCACGACCGGCGTCGAACAACAGGTTGTCCCGACTCGGCGGCAAGCCCAAGGCCCGCCGCAAGCCATTGACCGGCCGCGTCCAGTGATCGGTCGTCGCCCGGCCGATCGCGATCGTCGCGCGATTGAGCCACAAGCGAAGGCCGCCGGTCGCCGGTCCCAGCCACGGCGCCTTGGGCAACAGCGGCGGGTCATAGGCCGAGAACACCACGGTCGGCTGCAGCGCCACCGAGACGAAAGGGATGCCCAGATAGTCGGCGGTCACCGCCACCCCGGCCGCGAAGCTTCCGCCGACAAGGGCGCAAGCGCCTTGGGCCGCAGCGATCAACTGCCTGGTAGCGCTCTCCAGGTAGGGCGTCATGATCTTCTCGAACAGAAAGGCGTCCGAGGCGGCGATGGCGTGGGTGAGCTGGGCAAGATCCATGCCGAGGTCCGCGCGCAAGCGCTCCAGGCTGGGACCCACCTCGTGGAAGACCAGCCCTTCGGCCTCGACCTTGGCGCGGTATTCGGCCGAGGTGGCGACCTCGGCCTGGAACCCAGCCGCTTGCAGGGCCCGGCCCAGCGCCAGGAAGGGATGCAAGTCGCCGAGCGACCCGGCGGTGGCGAGAACAATGCGGATGGCGACAGCTCCGAATGAAAAGACGGCTCAGTCCACGGCCCGATACCAGGCAACCCCGTCCGCGTCCGGCTCACGAACCGCCAGACCCCGGCCGATCAGGCAGTTCAGATGGGCTAGGGCTTCGCCCGTCGCCATGCCCAGAAGGTCCGGGCCGATCGGGCGGGCGAACAGGGCGCCGAACACATCGACCGCGCGCTTGGGCTCCTGAAGTTTGCCCCGCAGACGCCCCAGCCCTCGTTCGTGGCCGTTGATCAGGTGGTCGATGCGGGCGTGCAGGCCCCGGAACGGGTCGTTGTGAGCCGGCAACACCAGCACGTCGTCCGGCACCGTCGCCTTGACCTTGGCCAACGAGGTCAGCCAGTCGGTCAGCGGGTCGGCGTCGGGCTCGGTGGGGAACACCGAGACATTGGACGATATCCTCGGCAGCACCTGGTCGCCGGAGATCAGTACGCCCAGCGCCTCGCACCACAGGCAGGCGTGTTCGGGCGAATGGCCCTGGCCCGTCACCACCCGCCAGTCGTGATCGCCGATCGCGAACACCTCGCCATCGACCATCCGCCGATAGCTGTCGGGCAGTTGGTGGATCGCCTTGCCGAAGCCGCCGAACCGCGCCTTGTAGGTCTCGATCCCGTCCTCGTTCCAGCCCGCAGCGTGGAAGAATCGGACCCCGTCCACAGGCGCCTCGCGGCCGGTGTCGGCCACCAGCATCCGACATTGGAAATATTCCAGCCGGGTCATCCACAGGCGCACGTCGAACTTGCGGGCGATCCAGCCGGCCAACCCGACATGATCGGGGTGAAGATGGGTGACGATCACCCGGGTGATCGGATCGCCGCCCAGGGCCTGGGCGAACGCCGCCCGCCAGGCCTGGGAGGTCTCCTTGGTCTGCAGGCCGGTATCGACCACCGCCCAGCCCGCGCCGTCGCGAATCGCCCAGACGTTGATGAAGCCCAGCGAGCCGCCCAGCGGCTGGCGCAGCCAGAGAACCCCAGGCGCGACCTCGACCGCCTGGCCTGTTCCGGTCTCTGGAGCCTGCTCGAACGGGTAGACCAGCCGGGGCCGGCGCGGCTCGGTCGCCTCTTCGGCGACCCCCTCTTCGATTCCGTCGCGCATCCTGCGTCCTCCGGCCACGCCACGCCCCGCCCCGGGGCCACCGTCATGATTGCGCCCCCGTCGGACGACATCTTGACCCTTGATGCAAGCGGGCCTTTAGTCCGCCGCGAGGAATTTACCCCAGGAGACCTATCCCATGAGGCCCATCGCGATCGGCTTGACGGCCGCCCTCGCGCTCGCCGCGCTCGTTCCCGTCACCGTGCTCTCCGCGGCGAAGGAAAAAGAAAAGCCGGCAGCCGTTGACGCCAAGTCCCGCGAAGCGGGCATGAAGGCGACGCCCGCCCTGATCCAGGCCGCCGGCGTTTCGTGCACCGTCTCGGATGCGCGCCTCATCGGCAACGACAAAAAGACCAGCACCGACTATTACGAAGTCGCGTGCCAAGAAGGCCTGGGCTTCGCCATCCTCGCCAAGAAGGACGAGAAGCCGGCGGCCTACAGCTGCCTGGAAACCGCCAATCCGGCCGCCGACGGCAAGCCCAGCGCCCTGGCCTGTATCCTGCCGGGCAACGCCAACCCCAAGGCGGGCCTGACGCCCTACCTGCAAAAGGCTGGCGCCGCCTGCGACATCCAGAACGCCCGCGCCATCGGCGGCACCGCCAAGAACGCCTATTTCGAGGTCGCCTGTAAGGGTGGCGCGGGATACGTTCTTCAGACAGCGAACCCGGTCAATGTCGACCAGGAGGTCATCGCCAACAGCTGCCTGCTGTACGAGGAAGGCGGCAATGTCAGCTGCAAGCTGACCGACAAGGCCACGCAGCTGGCCGCCGTCGACACCCTGGCCGGCGCCTCGGGCAAGAATTGCGCGGTCAAGGACAAGCGCTACGTCCTCAGCACCAAGACCGACAACTATTTCGAAGTCGCCTGCCAGGACGGCAAGGGCTACATGCTGCAGCAGGCTGCTGTCGGCGGCGCCTTGGTCAAGGCCATCGACTGCGCCCAAGCCAGCTTCGTTGGCGGCGGGTGCACCCTGACCGACAGCCTCGCGGCCCAGACCGAGCAGGCCGGCCTCTACACCAAGTTGTCCGCCAAGGCCGGTTTCGACTGCAAGGTCGAGAAGTACGGCATGCTCCCCAGCAGCGATCCCCGCACCGAGATCGTTGAAATGAAGTGCGCCAACCGTCCCGACGGCGGCATTGGCATTTTCACGACGACCAACAACACCGTCTATGACTGCGTAGCCTCTGAGATCAACGGCTACCGCTGCAGCTTCACCAAGGCCGACGCGGTCTATCCGCGCCTGACGGCCAACTTGAAGTCGCTGGGCAAGAGCAGTTGCACGGTCTCCGGTTCGCGGATCATCGGCCAGACGGCGACCGACGGCTATGTCGAGGTCGCCTGCTCCGACGGCCTGCCGGGTTGGGTTATCGCCTATCCGCTTAAGGTCGGTTCGGACAAGCCCAAGGAACTGATGTCCTGCCTGCAGGCCAAGGGCGTGGGCGGCGGCTGCAAGCTGCCGACCAACGCCACCAAGGGCTAGGCTCGTCTCAGGTCTAAACGACGAAGCCCGCCGGGAGCGATCCCGGCGGGCTTTTTCGTGGGTGGGTCGAGGGGAGCGCCCTAGACCCCCGCCCCGACCTTTTCCAGGCCCGAGGTCATCTGCTTCAGGCGCTTGTCCAGCTCGGCCATCGTGCGGTTCAGCGCGCCTTCGTCATCGCGCCAGACCTGCAGGGCGCGGACCCAGACCGCCGTCATCGCCGTCAGCCGCGCGGGCGTGGCGTCGACGCCGGCCGCTTCGAGGATGGCGCGGGCGGTCTTGGGGAAGCGCAGGGCCGAAACCACGAGGCGCTCGGATCGGCTGATGGCGATCAGGGCGGCGCGGTGCGGCTCCATGGCCTCGATCCGCGCCATCGCGGCGTCGAACAGGCGGTCATGGGTCGTGGCGACCTGGGCCGAGGCCGTGGCCAGGGCGGCGCGGTCGAAGCGGGTCGACAAATGGGCTAGCACGGCGGCCTTGCCATCGGCCCGGGCATAGAGCTCGGCGAACGGGACTTCGGCCTTCACGGCGATGTCGCGCAAGCTGATCTGCGTCCACGGCCGGTCGGCGGCCAGGGACAGGGCTGCGGCGGCGGCGCGATCGAGGATGTCTTCGGCGGCGGTCATGGACGATCAGATGGCGGATCGGAGCGCGCGAAGCAAGAACCCTCTCCCGCTGGGAGAGGTTTAGCCGCCCAGTTCCTTTGACCGCGCCACGGCCGCCGCCAGCGCCGTCGGCAGCAGGTCCCCAAAGCCGCCCTTCCCCATCAGCACGGCCAAGGCGGAGGCGGTCGTGCCGCCCGGCGAGGTGACCTGCTTGCGCAGTTCGGCCGGCTCTTCGCCGCCTTGACCCAGCAGGGCGGCGGCGCCGACGATGGTGGCCCGGGCCAGCTTCGCCGAGGCGGCGGGGTCAAGCCCCAGACCCGCGCCCGCCGCCTCCAAGGCCTCGATGAAGGCGTAGAGATAGGCCGGGGCCGATCCCGAGACGGCGGTCGCGGCGTGCATCAGGTCTTCGTCGTCCAGATCGACCACCGTCGCCACTGGGTCGAGCAGGGCATGAGCGCGCGACCTTGCCTCGACCGTGTCGGCGAAGATGCTGGCCGTGCCCAGGCCGATGGCGACGGCGGTGGTCGGCATCACCCGGGCCACGGCGCGGCCCCCGAAAACCTTGGAAATGTCGGCTGCGGCGACCCCGGCGGCGATCGAGACGATGATGGCGTCTGGCGCGAGGTGCGGGACGACCTCGACCACCGCCTCCCGCCAGATCTGCGGCTTGACCGCCAGCAGCACGGTCTTGGCTGTGGCCAGGGCCTCAAGCGGCGGATTGACGCTCGCGCCCGGAAACGCTGCGGGGTCGGCGTTGGGATCGCGGATGATCAGGTCGGCGGCGGCGAATGCGCCGACCTTGGTCCAGCCCTTGATCAGGGCCCCGCCCATGCGTCCGGCGCCGAGGAGGAGGATGGGGGTCATGGGGCGTCTACCTCTTCCTTCTCTCCCTTGCGGGAGAAGGAGAATCCTAAGCCTGGCCCATCGTCTCGAACATGCAGGCGGCCATGGCCTCGTCGGGGGTCTTGGCGCTGTGCAGCAGGAAGTCGAAGGCCGGGTAGAAGCGGTCGGCGGCTTCGACCGCGGCGTCGATCATCGAGGCGGCCTGGGCCATGGTCGGGCGCTCGCCGGCCGGCAGGGCCAGGGCATGGCGGAACACCACCTCGCCGTCCTCGGTCCAGACCTCGAAATGACCCAGCCAGACGCGCTGGTTGATCATCGACAGCAGCTCATAGGCGGCGGGGCGCTTGGTCTTGGCGGCGCGCAGGTCGAGCGACAGGCACAGCTGCAGGCAGTCGGCCTCGGGCCGCCAGGCGAACCACAGCTCGTAGTCCTTCCAGTCGCCGGTCAAGGCGAAGGCCAGGTCGCCGTCGTCGGTGCGGTCGAACGTCAGGTTCTCGGCGGCCAGCACATGTTCGACGACCTCGAGGGGGTCCATCGCCAGCAGAACGTCGTCGTCGTCGGGTTGGGTGTCCATAAGAACCTTTGGCCCCCGGGGAGAGACGGGTCGCGGGACCCATTCAAATCACCCACGCGAGGGACTCTAAGCTGCTTCGCGGGCGGCGTCACAACCGCCTTCACGTCGAAAGGGAAACGAAACTCGCCTAGAGGGCCGTTTCGTCGCTTTTTGGCGCGGCGGTCTCGGCGAGCGCCGCCTTGGCCTTCAGGCCCGCGACGTCCGCGCGCAACGCCGCGACCTCGGCCTTCAGGGCCTCGAAATCGTCGCGCCGGATCAGGTCGAACTCGGCGGCCAGACGGTCGGCCTGGGCGCGCATCGCGGTCTTGGCTTCCTCGCCGGCGGTCTGGGCGATGCCCATGGCGGCCTGGGTCAGCTTGGCGAATTCATCGAGGAAGGGGTTTTGGCTGTGCATAGAAGTTCCAGGGCGCGGCGGGCTCGTCGGCGCTTATATGGGAAACGAGGGATGAAAGCGAAGAGGGAACGCGGTAAGGGTGCGACCATCTGTCCGCCAGGAGCCGTTCGGCGTGATCTTTCCCGACATCGACCCGATCGTTCACATCGGCCCTTGGGCGCTACAATGGGGGCCGCTGGCCATCCGCTGGTACGCCCTGGCCTATGTGGCTGGCATTCTTCTCGGCTGGCAGTACGCGATCAAGCTGGCGCGCGACGCCAAGCTGTGGGGCGGTCACCGGCCGACCGCCACCTCGGTGCAGATCGACGATCTGGTGCTGTGGATCACCCTGGGCATCATCCTGGGCGGCCGCATCGGCTACATCCTGTTCTACATGCTGCTGAATGGCGACCAACGCGCCAACCTGGCCGCCCATCCATTGGACGCGTTCAAGATCTGGGAAGGTGGCATGTCTTTCCACGGCGGCTTCGTGGGCGTCTGCGTGGCGATCGTGCTGTTCGCGCGCCAGCAGAAGATCGACATGCTGAAACTGGGCGACCTGGTCGCGCCCGTCGCCACGATCGGCCTGTTCTTCGGCCGCTGCGCCAATTTCATCAATGGCGAGTTGTGGGGCCGGATCACCGACCATCCGTTCGGCGTCATCTTTTGTAATGCCACGATCAAGGCGGCCAATAGCGATCACATTTGTCCTGCTGGCACGTATCCGCGTCATCCAAGCCAGCTTTACGAGGCGGGCCTGGAGGGCGTGGTGCTGTTCCTGATCCTCGGTTTCGCGGTCTACAAGCTGAAGTGGTTGCAACGCCGGGGCGCGTTGGTGGCGACCTTCCTGATCGGCTACGGCCTCTTCCGCGTCGCGCTGGAAGGGGTGCGCAATCCCGACCACGGCATGCCCGATTTCCCGTTCGGCCTGACCATGGGGATGATGCTGTCGATCCCGATGCTGGCGGTCGGCGCCTGGTTGTTGTGGCGCGCGCTGCGCGAGCCCGTGCCCGCCCCGCTCGCGGAAGACCATGAGCCTGCTTGATCGCCTGCGGGCGCAGATCGCCCAGGACGGCCCGATCAGCGTCGCCGAATATTTCACCCGCTGCCTGCACGACCCGCGCGACGGCTATTACGCCACCCGGCCGGCGTTAGGGGCGGGGGGCGACTTTCTAACCGCGCCGGGCGTCAGCCAGATGTTCGGCGAGCTGATCGGCCTGTGGCTGCTGGAAACCTGGACCCGCATGGGGCGCCCTTCGCCGGTGCGTCTGGTCGAGATGGGACCCGGCGACGGCGCGCTGATCAGCGACGTGCTGCGCGCCGCCAGGCTGCTGCCGGACTTCCTCGAGGCAGCCGACCTGTGGCTGGTCGAGGTGTCGCCGCCCTTGCGGACGCTGCAGGCGTCGCGCTTGGAGGGCGCGGCCTTGACGCCACGCTGGGCCGATCGGCTCGAGGCGGTGCCGGCTGGCGCGCCGATCCTGCTGATCGCCAACGAGGTGCTGGACTGCCTCCCGACCCGGCAGTTCGTGCGCACGGACGGCGGCTGGGCCGAGCGGATGGTGGGGCTGGATGAGGCGGGCGGGCTGGCGTTCGGGCTGAAAGCCCTAGGTCCTCCCCCCATGGGGGAAGGGGGCTATCCCGCCGGCGCCGTCGTCGAGTCCTCGCCCGCCCAGGCCGCCCTGGGCTCTGAACTGGGCCATCGCATCGCTCAAGATGGCGGCGCCGCCCTGCTGATCGACTACGGCCGCGACGCGCCAGGGGTTGGCGACACGCTCCAGGCGCTCAAGGCCCACGCCAAGGTCTCGCCGCTCGCCGAGCCCGGCCAGGCTGACCTGACCGTCTGGGTCGACTTCCCCGCCGTGCTGGAGGCCGCCCGCGACGCCGGCGCCAGGACCGGCGCGATCGTGACCCAGGGCGACTTCCTGCGCGGCCTCGGCGTCGAAGCGCGCGCCCAGGCGCTGTCCCAGGCGCGGCCCGATCAGGCAGACGTGGTCGCAAGACAGCTTGGTCGCCTCACCGGACCAGATCAGATGGGGGCGCTGTTCAAGGTCGTCTGCATCCATGCGCCCGGCCTGGCCCCTCCCCTCTTCGAGGACGCTTGATCCATGCACGACCTTCCCACAGTCCAGTCCCCGCTGCTGGCCGCCGTCGCCGGCGTCCGGCACGCCTTCTTCACGCGGCAGGGCGGGGTCTCGACGGGCCTTTACTCCAGTCTCAACGTGGGGCGCGGCAGCGAGGACGAGCCGGAGGACGTCGCCGAGAACCGCGCCAGGGCCGCCGCCTGGTTCGGGGCCGCGCCGGAAGATCTCAATACCTGCTTCCAGATCCACTCGACCATCGCCATCGTCGCCGACGGCTCGTGGGGCGATGTGCGTCCGGAGGGCGACGCGGTGGTGACCAAGACCCCCGGCGTGGTCTGCGGCGCGCTGGCGGCCGACTGCGCCCCGGTGCTGATCGTCGATCCCGTGGCGCGCATCGTCGCCGCCGTCCACGCCGGCTGGCGCGGAGCGCTGGACGGGATCGTCCAGGCGGCCGTCGACAGGATGGTCACTCTGGGCGGCGAACCCGCCCGCATGGTGGCGGCCGTCGGCCCTTGCATCGGCCCCAAATCCTACGAGGTCGGCCTCGAGTTCCTGCACCGTTTCGAGGCCGACAGCCCCGGCTCGGGCCGATTCTTCTCACCCGGCGGGGCGGACGACAAGCGGATGTTCGACCTGCCGGCCTTCGTGCTCGATCGCCTGGAGACAGCCGGAGTCGGCCAGAGCGAGTGGGTTAACCGCGACACCCGCGCCGAGCCGGACCTGTTCTTTTCCAACCGCCGGGCCTTCCTGAACGGGGAGTCCGACTACGGACGGCTTCTGTCAGCGATCACACTCGAAGCGTGACCGAGTCGAATAACCCCGATCAATCGCGAGTTAAGCTTGTTCCATCGCCCGGGACTGCTAGAAGCCCCGGCAACGGCGACGCCCCTCTCCGAGACCAAACCATGAAGCTGCTGTCCGGCAACTCGAACCGCACCCTGGCCCAGGCCATCGCGGAATATCTCGACATGCCGCTGACCCGCGCCCAGGTGCGCCGGTTCGCCGACCTCGAGGTCTTCGTCACCATCGACGAGAACGTGCGGGGCGAGGACGTCTTCGTCATCCAGTCGACCAGCTATCCCGCCAACGACAACCTGATGGAGCTGCTGATCTGCATCGACGCCTTGAAGCGGGCGTCGGGCAAGCGGATCACGGCGGTGCTCCCGTACTTCGGCTATGCCCGTCAGGATCGGAAGACCGGCGGCCGCACGCCAATCTCGGCCAAGCTGGTGGCCAATCTGATCACCCGTTCGGGCGCCGACCGGGTGCTGACCATGGATCTGCACGCCGGTCAGATCCAGGGCTTCTTCGACATCCCGACCGACAACCTGCTGCCCTCGCGGCTGCTCGCCGACGACATCCACCAACGCTACACGATCAAGGACGACCTGATGGTCGTCTCGCCCGACGTCGGCGGCGTGGTGCGGGCCCGGGCCCTGGCCAAGCGCTTGAACGACGCCGACCTGGCCATCGTCGACAAACGCCGCTCGGCGCCGGGCGAGAGCGAAGTGATGAACATCATCGGCGACGGCGCCGGCCGTCGCTGCATCCTGTTCGACGACATCGTCGATTCGGCCGGCACGCTGTGCAACGCCGCAGCCGCCCTGATCGCCCAGGGCGCCACCTCGGTCAGCGCCTATGTGACCCACGGGGTGCTGTCGGGCGCGGCCGCCGAGCGGGTCGCCAATTCGGTCTTGACCGAACTGGTGGTCACCGACTCGATCGAGGCTTCCGACACCGTCAAGGCCTGCTCCAAGATCCGCTATGTCTCGTGCGCGCCTTTGATCGGCGAGGCCATCCGCCGGATCGCCAACGAAGAGTCCGTCTCCAAGCTTTTCGACTAATCGCTCCAAGGCGTTTTCGACGGCCACGCTTGTCAAGACGTGGTTAACGGGACGACTGTCACAATGTCGTCCGCTGGCCAATGGTATGGGCGAGCGCTCTGTCTCATTGGGGATTTTCTCGGGATGCTTTCCACCACGCGTACGCGCGCCGCCCTGACGGCCATGGCCGTGGTCGTCGCCACGGTCCTTGCCAGTTGCAGCAGCCCGCCGCCGCCCCCACCCGTGGTCCTGGCGCCGCCCGCGCCGCCGCCGATCACCCTGTCGGCCAGCGTCGTCGAACGCGCCAGCGCCTTCCGCGGCTACATGGAGCGCGCCGCAGCCATCAGCCCGGCCTTCGCCAACGGCGAACAGATCCAGTCGTCTCTAAAGGTCGCTGTCGCCTATGAGCCCAAGCGATTCCTGTCGGGCGCCACGGCCTATGCCGCCGTCCTGGCCCTGCAGGACCCGACCTTTGTGGCCTCGGTGCGGGTCTTCGCCGCCGATCCGGCCCAGCGCCAGAACGTCATCAACCAACTGGTGGCGGACCCCGCCTACGCCGTGGGCTTCAAGGGCAGCGACACCGCCGCCGGCCTGATCATCGACACCCTCGGCAACGACGGCTTGAAGGTTTACCAAGCCGGCAAGGCCGTGAAGCAGGCGGCCTACTCCGTCCAGCACGACAAGTGGTCGAGCCTGCCCGTGCTCGACCGCGACGGTCGCCTGGCCTACGCCAAGAGCATGTCGGCGACACCGGGCCTGGCCGACAGCGCCGACGTGGCCGTGCTGCAGCAAGCCTCGAACGGCGCCGTTCCGCTGGTCATCACCCCGCGCGCCGCGCCACCGCCCTATTCGCCGCTGGTCATTCGCGGCATGTCCATCGCCGCCCTGGCGGCGCTCGGCGCGGCCGGTGACAACAACCTGGCCACCATTGATGCGATCATGGTCGAGCCCACCACCGCCATGTGCCTGAACATGTCCAAGCTGAACCTTTACCAGTGCCTGGCTGTGGCCAAGCCCCATTACGAGGACGTGTTCTGCCTGGGCCAGCACATCTTGATCGACACCGGCGCCTGCATGATCAAGGCCTCGGGCGCGGCCATGCCTTATGAGCCGCCGCCCCCGCCCAAACCCGAGCCGGCGGTGACCAAGAAGAAGCCCGTCGCCAAGAAGGCGGCCACGGCCAAGAAGAAGAGCTAGTTTTCCCTTCTCCCGTTGCGGGAGAAGATGGCGGCCGAAGGCCGACGGATGAGGGGTCGCACCGGTCAAGACCGTGCGGCCCTTTTTCGTTTGGCGTTTGAGAGACCCCTCATCCGACCTCGCTCCGCGAAGCCACCTTCTCCCGCAAGGGATAAGGACCAGGGCGATCGCTTCGGATTAACGGGCGGGGCGTCGTCGGCGGGCGAGGAATGTGATTCATAGACGGCTTCGTTGATTTGCGAGGCCAATCATGCCGGACCCGCCCTGCCGCCGTAGCCTGATGGATCATTTTTCCACCGTGGGGGACCCGCGAGAGGGCTGGCGGGTGATGTATCCGCTGCGGGAACTGTTGCTGTTGGTGCTCAGCGCGACCCTGGCGGGGATGGAGGATTTCGTCGAGATCAAGCTTTGGGGCGAAGAGCGGCTGGATTTTCTGCGGCGCTTTTATCCCTATGAGCGCGGGATCCCCTCGCACGACACGCTGAACGACCTGGTCAACGCCCTGGACCCCGAGACCTTCAAGGCCTGCTTCAGCGCCTGGGTGGCGGGCCTGCGCGACGCCGAGCCCGACCAGATCGCCGTCGATGGCAAGACCTCGCGCCGCAGTCACGACCGGTCCAAGGCCCGCGCGCCGCTGCATACGGTGTCGGCCTGGGCCTGCCGTCAGCGCCTGGTCCTGGGCCAGGAAGCCGTGGAAGAAAAGTCCAATGAGATCATCGCCATCCCGCAGTTGCTGAAGCGGCTGGAGTTGAACGGCGCCCTGGTCACCATCGACGCCATGGGAACCCAGACCAAGATCGCCGACACCATCGTAAGGGGCGGCGGCGACTACCTGCTGGCGCTCAAGGAAAACCGGCCGCTCCTCTACGCCGATGTCGAGGCTTTCTTTGCGGATCCGGCGGCGCGGGCCTGCGAGCACTTCGAGACCATCGACGCTGACCACGGCCGGATCGAGCAGCGCCGCCACCTCGTCCATCATCACGTCGACTGGCTGTTCTCCGACCGCCGCTATGCCGACGAGCCCTGCTTCCCGCACTTGGCCATGATCGGAATGGTCCAGTCCAACACCGAGCGAAACGGTAAAATCGAGCAGGATCGGCGCTATTACCTCTGCTCAAAACCGCTCAGCGCCGAGGCTTTCGCTCGCGCCGTGCGCGCTCACTGGGGCGTCGAAAACCGGCTCCACTGGGTGCTCGACGTCATCTTCCACGAAGATCTCGCCAGGCTCAGGTCTGGGCAAGGCCCCCAAAACATGGCCATCGTCAGACACATAGCCATCAATCTGCTGCGAAACCCAAAGGATCGCCACAGCCTCAAATCCCGGCGAAAACTCGCCTGCCTCAACCCCGACTATCTCGAGAGCCTACTGCGGTAGCCGCCTGCATTAACCCGAAGCGATTCCCCTGCGGGCGTCAGTGGCTCAGGAACTTCGTCGTCACCGACAGCACGATGACGATCGCCGCCAGGAACGGCAGTTCATTGGTCATCCGCCAGAACTTCTCCGAACGGGTGTTGGTCCCATCCGCGAAGCGCTTGCGGGATTTCGACATGAAGCCGTGCCAGGCGAACAGGAAGATCAGGGCGGCGATCTTGGTCAGGGCCCAGGGC
>JACMOF010000501.1 GCA_014378155.1 Caulobacter sp.
CCTGACTGCGTCAGGCCGTGAGCTCTAATCTTCTCTTTTGACGCATTTTTCTTCACGCGAACCAGGACCACTTCGCTCGAAAGATGCTCTCGCCAGCCAACGAAGGCCGTGACCCAGATTCATCCAGAGCGTCTCGTGGGTTTCACCGGGGCCCCGGCCTTCGTCGGGGAGACGGAATATTTGGATGCCGATTCAATCTGAACCAAAGGCGCTTTAGCGCTGCTCGGCGTCCCGCGCGGCCTTCTTCCGCAGCGCCTCGGCCTTGTCGGCGTCCTGCAGATGCTTAAGCCGCTGCTGGGTGGCCGACATCGGGCGGCCCAGGCCGTCCTGCTCGGCCCCGCCGACCCAGGGGATGTCCTTCATCGTGCCGGGACCCTCGCGGCTCCGGTGATCGACCCCTACCCCCATCGGCGCGTCGCGCGCCACTTTCTCGGCCTTCTGACGCAAGGCCTGGGCTTCGAAGCCGCGCCGCTTTCCGGCGTCCATCGGCGCTTCATAGACGGGGGCGTTGCGGGCCGCCGCACCCAGGCGCTCGTCGCAGTGCTCGAGTTCACGCCGGTTGAGACCGACGGCCCGCTCATTGGCGCAACCGACGCTGCCGCCGCGCAAGGCCGTGCGCAGATCGCCGCGCGGACCTTCGGGCAAGGGGGCGGGGTGGAGATTCTGCATCGTCGGCTTGGCCGGCCCGGCGCGGATCGGCGCAACCAGCGGCGACATGGCCGTGGGCGTGGTCCGTCGAGCGGGCCGAGGTTGGAGCGGCGAGGCGCGCGGCGCGATCTGGTCGGGCGACGGATGGGGTGGCCAGAGCGTCCGCTCCAGCGTGATCGACAGCGCGTCGTCGTCGTTCGAGCGGTCGGCAAAGGGTATCTCCACAGGCCAGGCCAGGGCCGCCAGCATGGCCCCGTGCAACAGCAGCGAGCCGCCGAGGATCGCGCCGTTCTTCAACCGTTTTCGACGTGCAGCCAGCGAGACCAAGAGCAAACTCGACAAGGAAGAACCGGCGGCCAGACTTTCCACTGGGCGTGGCGAAACCGTGGCCGCTGAACGCGAGATGGGAGGCCTGTGGGTGCGCGCTAGAGCATTTTTCGCGTGAAGTGGTTCCGGTTCGCGTGAAGAAAAATGCGTCAAAACAGAAGATCAGAGCTCACGGCCTGACGCAGTCAGGTCGGGAAATGCTCTAGTATGGCTTGCGGATGTCGCCCTCCGGGGTCAGCGATCCGGTAGGCGCCTGGATGAAGCAAGGCCCGGCCCGCAGAGCGTTTGGCGGTCCCTTGGGCGCCTTGTCGGCGTTCGGACCGAATTTCACCGAGCACCCGACACGGGGGCCATGTCCGGAGTGCACGCTGCGTTCCTCGCCGAACATTCCGCCCGACCCGCGCGCGGTTAGCGGGACCATCTGGCCCGGGTCGCGGTAGGCCTCGGCGACGGCGTCGTAATAGGCCCGCTTGGCCGGATCGATCGGCGCGGGCAGGGGCTGGGCGTTTCGCGCCTGCGCGCCCAGTCGCTCGGCGCAACGCTCGCGTTCCTCGCGATTGAGGTCCAGGCCATGGCTGTTGGAACAGCCGAGGCCGCTGCCCCGCAACAACGCCCGCAGGTCGGTCCCGCCCTTGCCGGGGCTGGCCACGGGCCCCGGCGGCGCGGTAGCGACGGGGGCCAGGCCCAACGGATCGGCCTCGACAGGCGCGACAAGTGCGGGACGTGGTCGAGGGGCGGGCTGACCGGCTCCGGTGGTCGCGACTCCCAGGCGCCGGGGCCGTTGCAGCACCAGGTCGATGGCGTCCTCGTCGTTGGAGCGGTCCGGAAAGCTCTCGATCACCGGCCAGGCCAGGGCTGTCAAAACCGCGGCGTGCGCCAGTAGCGACACAGCCAGGACGGCGCCGCGACGCATGGGCTTTGCGCGCGCCGCGGCCGTGGCCAGGGACCGGGATTGGGACAAGAGCAACTCGACTGTGACGAACGGCCAAGCCTTGCGACCGCGCATGGCGAAACCGTGGCGGCCAAAGGCCGAACGGGTGACTAGTAAGATTTGCGCAACGTGGTCTCGGGCGTTGGCGGGCCTGTCGCCGGCCGGACAAAGCAGGGTCCCGAGGACGGCGGCTCGGCGTTGGGACCAAACTTCATGGAACAACCCACGCGCGGGCCGCGGCCAGCGCGAAGCCGATCGTCGGCGCCAAACAGGCCGCTGGCGCCGCGAGCCGCGAGGGGGACGATGGCGCGCCGTGGCGCCTGGGCGCGGGCGACGGCGTCGTAGTCGGCGCGCTTTTCCGGCGTGATCGACGTGAGGCGCAACGGGGTCTTGCGGGCAAGGGCGCCCAGCCGCTCCCGGCAGAGGTCGCGCTCGGCCGCCGACAGTAGGGCCTCGCGCGTGTCCAGGCAGGCCGGGTTGCTGGCGCGCAGAACCGCGCCAAGGTCGCCAATTGAGCGGGGCGGGCCGGTTTCGGCGATCGTGGCGGCCGGCGGGGCCGGCGGTTCGGTCGGCGCGGGCCTTGGTCTTACAACAGGCCTAGGGACGGGAGCGCTGCCGTCTTCGGGCTCGAGCCATGGCGCATCGCGCGCCACCCGCCTGATCTCGACGGCGCTCCGATCGCTTGAACGCTCGCCAAAGCGCGTCACGGTGGGCCGCGCCAGGATCAGCAGGACCAGCCCGCTCAGCCCGAGCAGGCCGGCCAGGACCATGCCGCGTCGCGGCCAATCGCGTTGGGATTCCGGTGAGCTCAAGAGAGGCCTCGTGGCAGAACGAACGGGCCGACAATTGCCGCAAGAGGTGACGCAAGCGTGACTGTTAGGGGGTCTTTAACCAACGCAAACGGGCCGATTGACGTACGAGGCGTTCGCGAGTAGTTTCCGCGCTCTTTTCGAGGCGGACCCTGTCCGTCCTGATGAGCGCCCGTCCCTTACCCCGACGGATAGCCCGCCGGAACGCCACCCGCGTCCCGGCGAGTTTCGTGTTTATCAGGTCCCCCTTGGGGGCCGAGAAAGCCGGACGAAAAACAACAAGGACCCGAAGCGCTTCGGCCGACAGGCACACGCTTCCATCAGAGCAGAGACTGAATGCCTACCGTCAACCAGCTCATCCGCAAGCCGCGCCAGCCCAAGCCGGTCCGGAACAAGGTGCCCGCCCTGAAGGGCTGCCCCCAACGTCGCGGTGTTTGCACCCGCGTCTACACGACCACCCCGAAGAAGCCGAACTCGGCGCTTCGTAAGGTCGCCAAGGTCCGTTTGACCACCGGCATCGAAGCCGTGTGCTACATCCCGGGCGAAGGCCACAACCTGCAGGAGCACTCTGTGGTGCTCATCCGCGGCGGCCGCGTCAAGGATTTGCCCGGCGTCCGCTACCACATCCTGCGCGGCGTCCTCGACACCCAAGGTGTCAAGGATCGTAAGCAGCGTCGTTCGCTCTACGGCGCCAAGCGTCCGAAGTAAGGAAAAAGAAGCATGTCACGCCGCCGTCGCGCCGAGAAACGTCAAGTTCTGCCGGACCCGAAATTCGGGGACCTGATCGTCACCAAATTCATGAACTACGTGATGTACGAGGGCAAAAAAGCCGTCGCCGAAAACATCATCTATGGTGCTTTCGATATCATCGAAACCAAGCGCAAGGACCAGGGTCCCCTGGAAACCTTCCACTCCGCCCTGGACAACGTCGCCCCGGCGATCGAAGTCCGGTCGCGCCGCGTCGGCGGCGCCACCTATCAGGTGCCCGTGGAGGTCCGTCCGGAGCGTCGTCGCGCCCTGGCCATCCGCTGGCTGGTGACCGCCGCGCGCAAGCGTGGCGAGAACACCATGACCGAAAAGCTGGCCGGCGAACTGCTGGACGCTTCCAACAACCGCGGCACCGCGGTGAAGAAGCGTGAAGACACCCACAAGATGGCTGAAGCCAACCGGGCGTTCTCGCACTACCGCTGGTAACCTTTCTCACCAGCACTCTTTCAGGCGCGGGCGGTTTGCGATAAACCGCCCGCGCCGCACGTTTAAATGTCCCCGCTCCAGGTTGGCGCGAGGCAGTCACACAGAGCTAGATCCATGGCCCGCCAGCATAAAATCGAAGACTACCGTAACTTCGGCATCATGGCGCACATCGACGCCGGGAAGACGACGACGACGGAGCGGATCCTGTATTACACAGGTAAGTCGCACAAGATTGGCGAAGTCCACGACGGCGCCGCGACCATGGACTGGATGGACCAGGAACAAGAGCGCGGCATCACCATCACGTCGGCCGCGACGACCGCTTTCTGGAAAGAAAAGCGCCTCAACATCATCGACACCCCAGGCCACGTCGACTTCACGATTGAAGTCGAGCGTTCCTTGCGCGTCCTCGACGGCGCCGTCGCCGTGCTGGACGGCAACGCGGGTGTCGAGCCGCAGACCGAAACCGTCTGGCGCCAGGCCGGCAAGTACAACGTGCCGCGTATCGTGTTCGTCAACAAGATGGACAAGATCGGCGCCGACTTCGACAAGTCGGTCGAGTCGATCCGCGATCGCCTGGGCGCCAAGGCCGTGCCGATCCAGTTCCCGATCGGTTCGGAAAACACCCTCAGTGGCCTGGTCGACCTGGTCCGCATGAAGGCCGTCATCTGGGATAACGACGCCCTGGGCGCCAACTTCCGCGACGAGGAAATCCCCGCCGACCTGCTGGCCAAGGCCATCGAAGCCCACGCCTATCTGGTGGAAGCCGCCGTCGAAATGGACGACGAGGCGATGGAAGCCTATCTGGGCGGCGAAGAGCCCTCGGAAGCCGTGCTGAAGAAGTGCATCCGCAAGGCCGTGCTGGAGGGCGCCTTCTATCCGATCCTCTGCGGCTCGGCCTTCAAGAACAAGGGCGTGCAGACGCTGCTGGACGCCGTCGTCGATTACCTGCCGTCGCCGCTGGACATCCCGCCGACCAAGGGCATCGACTTCAAGACCGAAGAAGAGATCGTTCGCAAGGCCTCGGACGAAGAGCCGCTGTCGGTTCTGGCGTTCAAGATCATGGACGACCCCTTCGTCGGTTCGCTGACCTTCTGCCGGATCTATTCGGGTAAGCTGGAAACCGGCATGGGCCTGCTGAACTCGACGCGCGACAAGCGCGAGCGGGTCGGCCGGATGCTGCTGATGCACAGCAACAACCGCGAAGACATCAAGGAAGCCTTCGCCGGCGACATCGTCGCCCTGGCCGGCCTCAAGGACACCCGCACCGGAGACACCCTGTGCGATCCCCTGAAGTCGCCGGTCATCCTCGAGCGCATGATCTTCCCGGCTCCGGTCATCGAGATCGCGGTCGAGCCCAAGTCGAAGGCCGACCAGGAAAAGCTGGGCGTCGCCCTGGCCAAGCTGGCCGCCGAGGACCCGTCCTTCACCGTCTCGACCGACTTCGAAAGCGGCCAGACGATCCTGAAGGGCATGGGCGAACTGCACCTGGACATCAAGATCGACATCCTGAAGCGGACCTACAAGGTCGAAGCCAATATCGGCGCGCCGCAGGTGGCCTATCGCGAAAGCCTGGGCCGCAAGGTCGACATCGACTACACCCACAAGAAGCAGACCGGCGGTACGGGCCAGTTCGCCCGCGTCATGATCACGTTCGAACCCGGCGAGCCGGGCTCGGGCTTCGTGTTCGAGAATGACATCGTCGGCGGCGCGGTTCCGAAGGAATATATCCCCGGCGTCGAAAAGGGCCTGCTGTCGGTCAAGGACAACGGCCTGCTGGCCGGCTTCCCGCTGATCGACTTCAAGGCGACCCTGACGGACGGCAAGTACCACGACGTCGACTCCAGCGTGCTGGCGTTCGAAATCGCGTCGCGCGCCGCCTTCAAGGAACTGCGCGAGAAGGGCGCTCCCAAGCTGCTCGAGCCGATCATGGCCGTCGAGGTCGTGACCCCGGAAGAGTATCTGGGTTCGGTCATCGGCGACCTGAACGGTCGTCGCGGGATGATCCAGGGCCAGGACATGCGCGGCAACGCCACGGTGGTGAACGCCTTCGTGCCGCTGGCCAACATGTTCGGCTACGTGAACACCCTGCGCGGCATGAGCCAAGGTCGCGCCCAGTTCACCATGCAATACGATCACTACGAGCCGGTGCCGCAGCATGTCGCCGACGAAGTGATCAAGAAGTACGCCTAAAAGAACCCCAGCAATTCCCATTCAATTTGAGGCCCCCCCACTTTTCTGAGGGGAATGGGGTCCTAAGGTAGAGAAAAATGGCCAAGGAAAAGTTCGAACGTAACAAGCCGCACTGCAACATCGGCACCATCGGTCACGTTGACCATGGCAAGACGACGCTGACGGCCGCGATCACGATCACGCTGGCCAAGCAAGGCGGCGCCAAGGCGATGAACTACGCCGACATCGACGCCGCGCCGGAAGAAAAGGCCCGCGGCATCACGATCAACACCGCGCACGTGGAATATGAGACGGCCAACCGTCACTACGCCCACGTCGACTGCCCCGGCCACGCCGACTATGTGAAGAACATGATCACCGGCGCCGCCCAGATGGACGGCGCGATCCTGGTGGTCTCGGCCGCCGACGGGCCGATGCCCCAGACCCGCGAGCACATCCTGCTGGCCCGTCAGGTCGGCGTGCCGGCCCTGGTCGTCTACATGAACAAGGTCGACCTGGTCGATGACGAAGAGCTGCTCGAGCTGGTCGAGATGGAAGTGCGCGAGCTGCTTTCGTCCTATGACTTCCCGGGCGACGACATTCCGATCACCAAGGGTTCGGCCAAGGTCGCGATCGACGGCGGCAACCCCGTTGTGGGCGAGCAGTCGATCCTGGCGCTGATGCAGACGGTCGACGACTACATCCCGCAACCGGCCCGTCCTCTGGACCTGCCGTTCCTGATGCCGGTCGAAGACGTGTTCTCGATCTCGGGCCGCGGCACCGTGGTCACGGGCCGGATCGAAAAGGGCATCGTCAAGGTCGGTGAAGAAGTCGAGATCGTCGGCATCCGCCCGGTCCAGAAGACGACCTGCACCGGCGTCGAAATGTTCCGCAAGCTGCTCGACCAAGGTCAGGCCGGCGACAATGTGGGCGTGCTGCTGCGCGGCACCAAGCGCGAAGACGTCGAGCGCGGCCAGGTTCTCTGCAAGCCCGGCTCGATCACCCCGCACACCAAGTTCGTGGCCGAGGCCTACATCCTGACCAAGGAAGAAGGCGGTCGTCACACCCCGTTCTTCACCAACTATCGCCCGCAGTTCTACTTCCGCACCACGGACGTGACCGGGATCATCAAGCTGCGCGAAGGCGTGGAAATGATCATGCCGGGCGACAACG
>JACMOF010000502.1 GCA_014378155.1 Caulobacter sp.
GGAAAGCGCAGGTCGGGCCGGTTGGCGCGCACGCGGCTCAGGCGGGCGCCGCTCAGGACGGGTTCAAGGCCGCGCCGGACGGTCTCGACTTCGGGCAATTCGGGCAAGGTTCGTCCTTCGAAGGATGACGTCGCAACGCACGCGGTCTAATAGCGAAGCAGCATATAGAGAGCCCGGCCAAAAGACGTCATGAGCAAGCCCGCGACATTCGGTTTCAAGGACGTTGATCCTTCGTTGAAGGCCGGCCTGGTGCGCGGGGTCTTCGACCGCGTCGCCAAGAACTATGACCTGATGAACGACCTGATGAGCGGTGGTGTCCACCGGCTCTGGAAGGACGCCGTCGCCGCCCGCCTGAACCCGCAGCCGGGCGAGGTGATCATCGACTGCGCCGGCGGCACCGGCGACATGGCCCGCCGCTTCGCCAAGATGACGCGGGCGGCCCAGGAGCGCCGTGGCGGTCCCGACGCCCTGATCAACATCATCGACTACAATGCCGAGATGATTGGCGCGGGGATCGAGAAGGGCGGCGCGCCCGAGATCACTTGGACCGTGGGCGACGCGCAGGCCCTGCCCCTGCCCGACGCCTATGCCGACGCCTATGTGATCTCGTTCGGCATCCGCAACGTCACCGACATCGACGCGGCCCTGCGCGAGGCGCGGCGCGTGCTGAAGCCCGGCGGTCGGTTCCTCTGCCTGGAATTCTCCAAGCCGGTCACCGAAGCCCTGGCGAAGGCCTATGACGCCTATAGCTTTAAGCTGATCCCGCAGCTTGGCGAGTGGCTGGCCAAGGATCGCGACGCCTATCAGTATCTGGTCGAAAGCATCCGCCGTTTCCCCGACCAAAAGACCTTCGCATCGATGATGGAGACCGCTGGCTTCAAACGGGTGACGATCACCAACTTCACCGGCGGCGTCGCGGCGATGCACCAGGGCTGGGCGGTTTAGGGGCGAGGGGGTTCCACAGGCTCTGGCGCTAGCGCACCCGGCTATAGGTTTGCCTGGATTGGTTGGCGTTGGGCCCCTTCCCGATTCGCCCGCGTCGGCGAGGCCTCGCCTTAAAACCTTGATGGCGAGCTTGCTCTGGCGTCTGGCGATGTCAAGGCTTTGAGGCGCAGCCACATCCGGGGCGGATGCGGCTTTCGAGGCTTCGCAGCTGTCGCGGCACCCGTGATGGCGGGCAAGGGGCTTGCTGGCCGTTTCGACCTCCAACCGGGACAAGGAACCGGATTCCATGCGCATCGCCATCGCTTCGGATCATGCCGCGCTCAAACGGAAGGCCGAACTGGCCGGGTGGCTGGCGGGCGAAGGCCATTAGGTGGCGGACCTGGGTTCTGATGGCGCTGCGCGGGTCGATTACCCCGACTATGGCTACAAGCTTGCCGAGCATATCGCGAACGGACGGGCCGAGCGCGGCGTCGCGCTCTGCGGCTCGGGGGTAGGCATCGCCATTGCGGTCAATCGCCATGCGGCCTGGTCAACGAACCCGTCTCCGCCACGCTTAGCCGCGAACATAACGACGCCAACGTCATCGCTCTCGGCGCCCGCCTGGTGGGGCTCGACACGGCCAAGGCCTGCGTCACGGCTTTCCTTGAGACAGAGTTCGTCGGCGGCCGCCATGGCCCGCGCGTCAGGAAGCTCGGCGCGCCCCCTGTTTCAGCCGCTCTGCCGTGACGGGCGGAGCTGCCGCCAAGCGGGCGCCAAGCGTCCGAGGTGGGGGGGCGAGCCGGCTTCGACCGCTCTGAAGGGCATTCGCGCGCCGCTTTTCGCGGGTCGCGGCCGATCGGCGGCGAAAGCGGTCTTGACCGGAGCGCGCGGAGCGGGCTTTCAGGCCGGGACATGAACGCTTCCGCGCCCGCCCGCCGTTCGCCAACCGAGACCCTCGCCGCATGAGCCGCGTCGCCGCGTCCCTGCGCCTGATCGCCGTGGGCTGGGCCCTGGTCCGAGCCGACGCCCTGATCCCGCGCGAGGTCGAGCCCGTCCTGCCGTCTTCAGCGAAGTGGGCGGGCCGGGCGCTGCGGATCTTCGCCGGCGGCAAGGCGCGGCAAGGCCGGCCCGGCGAGCGCCTGGCGCGGGTGCTGGAACGCGAAGGACCGGCGGCCATCAAGGTTGGCCAGTTCCTGTCGACCCGCGCCGACATCTTCGGCGGTCCGTTCGCCGAGGACCTGTCGCACCTGAAGGATCGCCTGGCGCCCTTTCCGTTGTCGGTTGCCCGCGCCGAGATCGAGCGCGGCCTAGGCCGGCCGCTGGAGACCGTCTTCGCAAGCTTCGAGGGGCCGGTCGCCGCCGCCTCCCTGGCCCAGGCTCATCCGGCCACCCTGCTGGACGGCACGAAGGTGGCCGTGAAGGTCCTCCGGCCCGGTATCGAGCTGCGCGTGGCCCAAGATAGCGCCGCCCTCCGCCTGGCCGCCGACCTCGCCGAGCGTTGGGCGCCGGCCGCCCGCCGGCTGCGCCCGCGCCAATTCGTCGAGGTGGTGATCCGCGCGCTTGACCTCGAAGTTGACCTGCGATTCGAGGCCGCTGGCTGCGCCGAGCTAGGCGAGGCGATGAAGGCCGATCCCTATATGCGGGCGCCCGACGTGGTATGGGACGGGGTCGGCAAGCGGTTCCTGACCCTCTCCTGGGCGCCCGGCGTCGCGCTATCGGATCCCGCCGCCCTGACGCTGGAAGGCCTGGACCGCAAGGCCCTGGCCGAGGCCGTGACCCGCGGGTTCTTGGCCCAGGCCCTGGACCACGGCCTGTTCCATGCCGACCTGCACGAGGGCAATCTGTTCGTCGCGGCCCCGGCCTCCATCGTCGCGGTCGACTACGGCATACTGGGACGCCTGGGACCCGCCGAGCGCAAATATCTGGCCGAGATCCTCTACGGCTTCCTCAATCGCGACTATGCGCGGGTGGCGGCCATTCATTTCGACGCCGGTTATGTGCCGGCCCACCAGGATCGCGACGCCTTCGCCCAGGCCCTGCGGGCCGTGGGCGAGCCAGTGTTCGGCCGCGACGCCCGCCAGGTGTCGATGGGCAAGCTGCTGGCCCAGCTGTTCGAGATGACCGCCCTGTTCGACATGGCCCTGCGGCCGGAGCTCGTTTTGCTGCAGAAGACCATGGTCACCGTCGAGGGCGTGGCCCGACGTATCGATCCGACCCACGACCTGTGGGCCGCCGCCGATCCCGTTGTGCGCCGCTGGATCGCCCGCGAGCTGTCGCCGGCCGCCAAGGTCCGGGACTTCGCAGACGAGGCCCTGCGCGCCCTCCGCGCCATCGCCCGGTTGGCCGAGGCGCCCGGGGTTCCGGCGGTGGCGGTGGTCCAGACTCGCTCCGGCCCGCCACTGTTGTGGTTCCTGGCCGGCGTGGCGGTAGCCGGCTTGGCGTTTGCCGCGGGGATTTGGCTGGGCTAAGGCCGAGACCTCGCTTGTCTCGCGACATCCAATCCGGCCACCTGAGGTCTAGGATGGACCGTGAGCAACGTAATCCCTCACCCTCCCGACGCTTAGCGTCGGCCCCCCCTCTCCCGCCGGGAGAGGGACCCAATTGCCGCCGTCCAAGGGCGTTGCGTGCAGCCCCTGGTCCTGGATCGACGCTTCGCCGTTCCAGGCCGACCAACCCACGGCTCTCGTCGTGAACCTACCGCCTAGCCGTTGTCGCTCGCGGTCCGATCGCGCGACGCCGTCGAGCGCCGATTTTCGCCGGCCTTCTGCTGGGCCCAATAGGCTTCGCCGTCGTCCGGCTTGAACATGGTGCGTGGCGCACCCGCCTTGGTGACCACCGCAAAGACATTGCCCTTGGAGTCGTAGATCAGGGTGTCGCCATTGGCCCGTTTCAGCGTCTCCGCTCCGGCTGGCGGATGGCCGACGAAGGCGTGGGTCTTGCGGACGTAGTCATCGACATCGGCCGCCGCGAATTCCGCGCCAAAGCGTTCGAAACCGCGCTGAGCGGCCTCTTCCGCCGTGCGGGTGCGGTTGGCCGCCCACATCGGCTTGCCCGCCACCTTGCGCACCGGCGCGTCGCGCGGATCCGTGCGCGGCGTTCGACTCTCGTAGGCGGGCGCGTCGCGGTCCGACGCCGGTTCGGCCAAGGCGGCATCGCCTGCCTTGGGGGCCTTCACCGCCGACGCGCCACCGTCGCAGCCGGCGGTGGCCGACGCCAGAGCCGTCAAGGCGAGGGCTGAAAACCAGGACGCAAACCGTACCGCCATGATCGATCTCCGGATCTTTGCTCTACCTGTGCGGCATATATATACTTGACGAACCCACGAGAAAGGCTAAGTTAGAACGGAAGGAGAATCGCCGTGTCCGTTCTGTCCAAGCTCTACTTCCACGATGAAGAAGCCGCCTTCCGGTTCGTGGAGAGCATCCTCTGGACGAACGGCCCTGTGTGCCCGCATTGCGGCGGCTTTGATCGGATCTATGACCTGGTCAAAACCCGCATCGGCCTGCGCAAGTGCGGCCAGTGCCGTAAGCAATTCACCGTGCGCGTCGGCACCATCTTTGAAGATAGCCATCTGCCCATGACCAAGTGGCTCCAGGCGATCTATCTGATGTGCGCGAGTAAGAAGGGCGTTTCCTCGCTTCAGCTCTCGCGCGTCCTAGAAGTCACCTACAAGACGGCGTGGTTCCTCACCCACCGTATCCGCGAGGCTATGCGCGCCGGCGAACTTGGCCCGTTCGGCCTGGGCGGCGCCACGGTTGAGGTGGATGAAACCTTCATCGGCAACGACCCCGACGCTCCCGCCCCCAAAAAGGGCAAGGGCCGCACCATCAAGCAAATGATGAAGGTCGTTACCCTGGTGGAGCGCGAGACCGGCCGCGCCCGCTCCATCGTCGTGGACCGCTACACGATCCAAGACATTGTGCCGATCGTTGAGGCGAACCTGTCGCGCGAGGCCCGCCTCATGACCGACGAGTCGAAACTCTACACCGTCATGGGCCGTGGTTATCGCTCGCACGAAACGGTCGTTCACTCGAAGGACGAATACGTCCGGTACGACGGCGCTCGCTACATCACGACCAACACCGTTGAAGGCTACTTCTCGGTCTTCAAGCGCGGCATGAAGGGCGTCTATCAGCACTGTTCCAAGAAGCACCTGCACCGCTATCTGGCTGAGTTCGATTTCCGCTACTCGTACCGTTCGGCTCTGGGCGTGGAAGATCAAGAGCGCGCTGTCTGGGCGCTCAAGGGCTTTGCTGGAAAGCGCCTGACCTATCGCAGGCCTGACCAAGGGGCCGAAGCAGCCCAAGGCTAAGTTCAAAGGTCGCGGGCGCTGGGGCCAGAAGAAGCACCGTAAGCGCAGGGATTCCTTGCAAAATCCCAGGAATACGGTACTCAGAAACGCACAATGGCGCAGACGGTATGGACCCGCTGCGCCGTTGCTCTCTGGCCCTTCTGGAAGGGGCTGGGTTATCGGGTTGCCGATTAAGGCCGCTGCTTTCCTTGTCACGGGGTCTGAGCAGCGGCCTTTCCTATGGGTCCTCGCCCCAAACGCCGGTCGGCGCTCCGTTCGGGGCTCCCCTCTCTCCTGCGCACAACTCTCTCCTTCCGCCCGGAATCACTAAGCACAACCGATATCGACTATCGGGCGCTTTGCGTCAACCCTATCGGGTTCGGGATTGACTATCGGGTCGCAGCAAGTGATAAGTCGCTCAGCAACTGGGAGGCCCGCATATGGCCGAAAATGATATCGACATTGCGAAGCAGCGCAGCCCGACTTACCCGTACATTTCGCTGGATTTGGCCATTGAGCGCGCCGCGAAACTTTACGAGCAAGTTCGCGATACCGCGCAGCCGCGCGAAGTGATGGCAAAGGCCTACGGCAAGCCCGCCACCAGCAGCGCGACTATCCAAACTTTCGCAACGCTTGCCCAGTACGGCTTGCTTGAAGCTGTGGTTATAAACGGCCAGCGCCGTTTGCGCGTCACCCCCCTCGCTCGCTCGATCAATAACCAGAACGCCCCTTACGAGGTGGTTGCTACTGGCCGGAAGGAGGCCGCGCTGAAGCCGGTCATCTTCCGAGAGCTTTGGGAGAAGTACGGGTCAACCGTCGGGCTGAACGACAGCGTGATCCTCTACTACCTAACAGTGGATCGAGAGAGCGAACACGGCGCCGCCTTCACAGAGCGCGCTGCTCAGGAGGTGCTTCGTATTTATCGGGCTACTCTGTCCTATGCGGGACTCTCAGATTCTGATAAAGATACACCTCAGATCGAAGATGGCGAGCAGGCAGAACCCGAAGAGGTTCCGCCGCCGCTCGACCAA
>JACMOF010000503.1 GCA_014378155.1 Caulobacter sp.
CTGGCCAAGCGCGACCAGCGCAACGACTAACCTCGACTGAGACCCGATACGGAAAAGCCCCGCCGGCAACGGCGGGGCTTTTTGCTGGGCCTAAGGCTTTCCTTCGCCCGGCCGATACGCCCGCTCGACGTGGCCCTTCAACTCGTCCGGATAGAAATACACCGCCCGCAGGTCCCCCGCCGCATAACGTTGGGCCTGGTCGCCGAAGTGCTTGGACCCTGGATCGCCGCTCTCGCCGCCGGCCGAGACGGCCATGGCCTTCACCCGCGGTCCGAACTCCACCGCCGCCACGAAGCTGTTGCCGCTGGTCCCGTAGTACCTCCGGGTTCCCGGATAGCGTTTGGCCCCGAACGAGGCCAGCGAGCCCCACTGTGCCGAGGCGAAGGGTACGGGGACCGAGGGCTTGGCGTCGTCGAAGTGCTGGACGATGGCGTCGTCATTGCGTTGGAAGCGGTTGATCTGGCCCCAGGGCGTGCGCCAGTCGCCGAAGTCGGCGGTCAAGCGATCCGAGGCCTCCGCCAGGGCCGCCAGCTTCTGGGCGGGCGTCGCCTCGGCCATGGCCTTGTAGGCCGATATGCCCTGCTTTTTGGCCTCGGCCGCCGACTTCGCCCACAGGGCCTCGCCCCAGAAGACCGCCAGTGAGGTCTCGGTCGAGGTGGCCGACCACCGGTAATCCCAGCCCTTCAACGCCGCCATCTGCGCGGCCAGGCGGGCCTTGGTCGGATCGCCGTCGGGCGTGGCGTCATAGGCCTTGGCCAGCGTCGGGATCAGTTCGGCGAAGGCGGTCAGATAGGGGTCATAGGCTGCGGCGATCAGGCCGGGCAGGGTGAAGTCCTTGCGGCCGCTCAGCACCAGGGTGGCGTGGACGCCCCGCGGTGTCTCGCCCACGGTGTCCATGTAGCGCGGGAAGTCGGCTTGCTTGGGGCTGTAGGGGCCGGCCATCGAATAGGGCCAGTTATTGGTGTTCATCAGCCAGCCATTGGGTGGGGTCTTCATATGCGGCGCTTCGGACAGCGTGTGCAGGCCGTTCCAGTCCGTGGCCGGGTCGGCGCCATCGACCGGCTTGGTGTAATCGAAGCGGTCGTCGCGCTGAGGAATGAACTGCGGGTGCAGATAGGCGATCTCGCCCTTGTCGTCGGCGAACAGGGTGTTGTTCGACGAATTGCCCTTGAGCTCGGCCACCTTGAGAAAGCTGGCATAGTCGCTGGTCTTGGTGCGCAGATAGGACTGCTGCAGCGCCTCGACCGGACGGTACATCATGGCGAAGGCGATCCACTTGCCGTCCTGGGCGCGGACGATCGGACCGTGATGGGTGCGGTAGGTGGTAAAGGTCTTCTTGGCCAGCAAACCATCGGTGGTCCTGTAGGGGACCTCGACGGTCGCTGCCGTCACTGGGCGTTCCTCGGTCCCATAGCGGTAGACCAGCTTGCCGTCCTTCTTCTGAATCGTCTCGGCGAACTCATCCACCACATCGACGGTGCTGGAGGTGTGCATCCAGCCGGCATGGGCGTTGAAGCCCTGATAGATAAAGAACTGCCCCCAGGTCGCCGCGCCATAGGCGTTCAGCCCCGCGTCGCTGGTCATCTGGAGTTCGGAGCGGAAGAAGAACGAGGTGTGCGGGTTGATCAGCAGAAGGGCGTGGCCGTCCTGCGTGATCGACGGCGCGATGGCGATCCCATTGGAGCCGGTCGGCTCCTTGAAGGCCATGGCGTCTGCGACCTCTCGGGCCCGCGTCTCGGCCAAGGCGACGGGCTTGCCATAGAACGCCTCCAGCTCGCCCAGCGAGATCCGCTCGACATCGCCGCCGATGCTGCCTTCGGTAAAGCTCAGCGCCATCCACGGCTCGAAATGGGTGATGACCTTGGGCTTGGTGGCCGGATGGGTGGCCAGGTAGAAGTTCAGCCCGTCGGCCCAAGCGTCCATCAGCGCCTTCAGCCAGGGCGGGCTGGTGGCGTAGCGGGCCTGAAGGTCGGCCGGATCGACGAACAGCTTCATCCGCAGGTCCTGCCAGACCGCCTTCTCGCCGCCCCCCAACGCCACGGGCGCCTCGGCCGTGCGGCCCAGGGCGGTCAGGTAGTTGGTCTCGACGCGGTTGAAGTCGTCCTCGGCCTGGGCATAGACCATGCCGAACACCGCATCGCTGTCGCTCTTGCCGTGGACATGGGCGATCCCCCAGTCGTCGCGGACGATCTCGACCCGGGCGGCGATGGCGCGCTGGCGGGCCAGGTCGGTCCCGGGCGCCGCCAGGGCCGAGCCAGCCAGGGCCAGGCAGGCGGTCGTCATCAGCAGGAATTTATGGATATGCACGACAGACCCCTCAAGCCTGGGCCCTGCCCCCGGCGAGGGACGGTCGGGCGCCGCGCGGGCCTTGTCCAGACCGAACAGACAGCGATGCGTTCGGCCGACCGGCGGGCGAGAAGCTGGGAGGGGGGACGCTGAACCGCCGGGCCTCGCTGACCCGATCGCCTAAACCTCACGCGATCCCCGCCGACGAGGGAAGGCGTCGTAGCCCGCCTCGCGCCAGGCCTTGCGCTGAACATGGGTCGTGTCGGGGTCAGTCACGTTCGCCCACCATTGCGGCCGAGTGGCGCTCTTAGGGAGCATGGCGCGTTCCGTCTTGCTGAATGGATGGCCAAGTACGATCCCCTGTGCGGACACTTGCGTCGCCAACGGCACGCTGAGTTCGAACTAACCTTCGTCGAGATCGAGCGCATCCTCGGCGCGATCCGGACCCGTCGAATCCGTTACCAATACAGCTTCATTGGAGAACAGGCTTGAAATGGAGCAGCGCAGCCTCTTTGTTTCGGTTGTCGCTGCGTAACAGGCGCGCCGCAGCGTCGAGCAAGGGCGACTGCCATCCGAAGGAAGTGGCAACGCGCCTGTGGAAATCCACAGGTGCGCGGATCGGCCGTTCGAGGCCTCCTCTGTCCACGATGCGTCATGTCGACGCCGTCAAGCCCAGTCCGGCGCCGCAGGCCCAGACCGAGGGCAGTCCGCCCCATCCGACCCACGTGCCGATCGCGCCCAGGAGGCGCGGATCGCGGTCCCCCATGCCTGCCGGCCGCGCAGCTTCTCGTAGGCGACCGCGATCGCGGCCAGGGCGCCGTAGCCGGCGAAGCTCCCGATGCAGGGGGCCAGCGCCAAGGCGACGAACGTCCAGAGAAGATCGGTGGTCACCGTGCCGGCCCCTGTCCTCGCGCCTTGGCTTCAATGGCTGCATGGCATCGACGCCCGCGACAATTCGTGACGGCCGTTCCGCCCATGGTGGCGCGCGCGCCAGAGATAGCGTCCCGGACCTGGAGGGACCGCGCATCAGGAAAAGGTGTCTGCCCGTCTATAAGGTACTAAATCCAAGCTGCGCGGCCAAGCTCAATGGATGAACGGCGCCGGCCCCTATCCGCTCCAAACCGCCGCATGAGGTGTCACTCTAGCGCGATAAAAATGAGGGGAAATCTGTGGGATCGCGCAGCGCCTGGCATGGAGTTGCTGAGTAGAATTGGTATCTCAAGAGCAGTCCTTGGTGGAGCCGAGGGGAATCGAACCCCTGACCTCCTCATTGCGAACGAGGCGCTCTACCATCTGAGCTACGGCCCCAAGGAAGCGGGGGAATACGGCGGGGCGGCTTATGCGTCAAGCACGGTGTTGCGTCCTTGGCGCGATACGGCCGAAGGGCTACATGCGTCTCCATAACGTCACGTAGGGAACGCCCATGGGCTCGGCTATCGTCTGGTTGGTCAACACCGTTATCGGCATGGCCATCTTCTTCATCTTCGCCAGGGCTATCGTCGGCTGGCTAGTGCAGTTCGACATCATCAACACCCGCAACCACTTTGTCTTCCAGGTGCTGACCATGTTGGAGCGAGTCACCGACCCGGTGCTGCGTCCGATCCAGCGCGTGGTCCCGCCGCTCGGGGGCATCGACTTCAGCCCGGTCGTCGCCTGGTTGGCCCTGACGGTGATCCGCATCCTGTTCAACGTCTATCTGGCCCCGCCGCTCCTCGTCCTGGGCTAGCCACACATCGCCGTGCGGACATACCCCGCGCGGCGATAGAGCGGCGTCGACAGCTGAGTGGTCGACGCCGGCGGACGACCCTATCTGAAGGTGCGGGTCGCCGCCCCACCCGTCGAGGGCGCCGCTAACGCTGGCCTGCTGGTCTTCCTCTCCAAGACCCTGGACCTGCCCGGGTCGGGCCTCACCCTTGTCTCCGGCGCCGGGGCGCGGCTTAAGCTGATGCAGATCTAAGGCTGCGACCCGTTGTCGCTGCAGAGAAAGTTCGGCGTCCGCCCGGCCACGCCGTCTGGAACCACGGGACAAGGAACGGTCGCGAATCTCACCTTGTGTCGCACTCGCGGTCAAAAAGCCCCTGTTGGGCAACGTAGCAGGTTGGTTTCGGTCGCCACGCGCCAAGAGTCGCGCCGATGAGACGCTCGCTTTCATCCCCTCTTAGTCAAAGCGTTCTATGCTATGAGCTAGGTCCATCGCGCGACGGGGGTCGCGGGATCACCCGGGGGCGGCGTGAGCATCAACGAACATCAGTCGGGTGAGGTGCGGGCGGCGATCGCGCGGCGGGGCAACGTTTATCTGCGCGTGCTCGCCACCGTGATGATCGCCCTGATGTTGCACGTCTTCATCGGCGCCGCCTGGACCTGGGTCTGGGCCGGCGTCTATGCGAGCGCCCAACTGGTGGAGCTTTTTCTGATCCAGGCGGCGATCAAGCATCCCGGGGTCGGCTTCCAGGGCTGGCGGCGGATCGCGGTGGGGATCATGCCGGTCGTCACCTCGGCGATCTTCGGTTTTCTCGCTTTGCCGCTGTTCGCCTCGCACGAGCGCTTCGCCCCCACCCTGGGCGGCCTGCTGCTGGCCGGGGCCCTGCTCAATGTCATCGTCGTCAACAGCAGCCTGAGGTCGGCGACGATCTCGGCCGCCGCGCCCCACCTGATCTATCTGATGATCGTGCCGTTCGTGGCCAGGGCCGCCAATCCCGGCGCCCCCCTGGCCAACGCCCTGTGGTTCGGCGTCATCCTGCTGATCATCTCGGTCGCGGTGGCGGGCCGCACCCTGGAGAAGGCCCTGAATGCCGAGGCCGCCGCCAAGGACGAGGCCGAGCGTCGGCGGCACGAGGCCGAGGAAGCCGTGGCGGCCAAGTCGGCCTTCGTGGCGATGATCAGCCATGAGCTGCGCACCCCGATCAGCGCCATCCTGGCCGGCGCCGCGCGCCTGCACAGCGACGTGCCCGACGCGGCCTCCAAGACCCACGCCCAGTTGATCGGCGACGCCGGCGCCATGATGCGCACCCTGCTCAATGACCTGCTGGACCTGTCGCGTCTCGACGCGGGACGGATGGGTATCGAAAAGGTCCCGTTCGACCTGCGCCAATCGATGGCCGACACCCTGCGCCTTTGGCGCCCCGACGCCCAAAAGAAGGGCCTGCGTCTGCGGGTCGAGGGCGCGGCGCATCTACCGCGTTGGGTGGCCGGCGATCCCATGCGCCTGCGCCAGGTACTCAACAACCTGCTGTCCAACGCCATCAAGTTCACGCCGCGCGGCGCGGTCACCGTGCGCCTGGCCGCGCGCGAAGACGGCGAGGCGCTGATCTTCGAGGTCGTGGTCGCCGACACCGGGCCTGGCCTGAGCGAAGAGCAACTGGACCGGCTGTTCACGCCGTTCGACCAACTGGCCTCGGCCGTGGTGCGCGAGCATGGCGGCTCGGGCCTTGGCCTAGTGATCAGCCGCGAGCTGGCGCGCCTGATGGGCGGCGACCTGACGGTGACCAGCAAGCCCGGCAAGGGTTCAAAGTTCCGGCTGGAAATCCGCGTCGAAGCGGCCGAGCGCGCGGACGACCGCGTCGCCGGCGCTTCGATCGCTGGCGCCCGGGTGCTGGTGGTCGACGACCACGTGGTCAACCGCCGGGCCATCGAGCTGGTTTTGCAATCCTTCGGCATCCAGCCCACCCTGGCCGAATCCGGCGAGCGGGCCCTGGAGCTGCTGCAGTCCGAAATGTTCGACGTCATCTTGATGGACATCTACATGCCCGGCATGGGCGGCCGCGACGCCACCCGGCAACTGCGGGCGAGCGAAGGTCCCAACCGCGACATCCCGGTGATCGCCGTCACCGCCTCCGCCACGCCGAAAGACTGGGAAGCCTGCCACGCCGCTGGCATGAACGCCCACGTCGCCAAGCCGATCGACCCCAGCCAGCTCTATACGGCGCTCAGTGAAGTGCTGTCGGCGGGGGTGATAAGCGCGGCGGCGGCTTAATCGAATCCTCCCCCACAGAGGGAGGATTTCTTGAGCACCTCCGCTAGCCTGCCCTCCAACGCCTCCCGATCCTTCATCTGACACTCCCACACCGTCTCCACCCGCCAGCCATCCGCCGTCAGGTCAGTGAGGTTCCGCTGGTCGCGCGCCACGTTGCGCGCCACCTTGGCGACCCAGTAGTCGCGATTGGCCTTGGGGACTCGCGACCCGCGCGCGCAGTCGTGCCCGTGCCAGAAACAGCCATTCACGAAGATCGCCAGCCGGCGTCCTGGCATCACCACGTCGGGCGAGCCCGGCAGGTCCTTTCGGTGCAGGCGGTACCGCGCGCCCAGGTCGGTGAGGATCCGGCGGATCAGCAGCTCGGGCTTGGTGCCGGTGCTCTTCACCCGCGCCATCACCGCCGAGCGCTTGGCGGCGTCATAAACGTCGGTGGTCGTGGCGGTCATGGCCTCGTAACGCGCGGGGGCGACAGACGACCGTCGCCCCCGGGGTCAGATCAGAGTCCCTCGAACAGCGCGGTCGAGAGGTAGCGCTCGGCGAAGCTCGGGATGATCGCCACCACCAGCTTGCCGGCGTACTCGTCGCGCATCGCCAGGTCGAAAGCCGCCGTCAGGGCCGCGCCCGAGCTGATGCCGACCGGCAGGCCCTCGGTGGCGGCCGCCTTGCGGGCCATGGCGAAGCTGTCGTCGTTGCTGACCTGGATGATCTCGTCGATCACGCCGCGATCCAGGATGCCCGGCACGAAGCCGGCGCCGATGCCTTGGATCTTGTGCGGACCGGGCGCGCCGCCCGACAGCACGGCCGAGGCCTCCGGTTCGACCGCCACCATTTTCAGGCCAGGCTTGCGGGCCTTCAGCACCTGGCCGATGCCGCTGATGGTGCCGCCGGTGCCGACGCCCGAGACCACGGCGTCCACGGCGCCGGCGGTGTCGTTCCAGATCTCTTCCGCCGTCGAGACGCGGTGGATCAACGGGTTGGCGGTGTTTTCAAACTGCTGGGGCATCACCGCGCCTGGGGTAGCGTCGATGATCTCCTGGGCGCGAGCGACGGCGCCGCGCATGCCCTTCTCGGCCGGGGTCAGCTCCAGCTTGGCGCCCAGCAGCAGCAGCATCTTGCGGCGCTCGATCGACATGCTCTCGGGCATGACCAGGGTCAGCTTGTAGCC
>JACMOF010000504.1 GCA_014378155.1 Caulobacter sp.
CAGGGCCACCAGGGCCCGGTCCAGGGCGTCGACGCCCCGGCCCACGTCGGCCATGGTGTGGCAGTCGGCGGGAACCAGCCGTTCGCCGGCCTCGATATTCGTCTTGACCATTTAGCCCTAGATACCCGCGCCGTTGTCCATGGTGAGGAGGGCCGCCTCGTGGGCGGCCGCCTCGGCCTGCAGCCAGTTCACGAACGCCTTGACCTGCGGCAGTCGTCCCTTGGCCTTGGGATGGACGACGTAATAGGCGAAGTCCACCGCCGTGGGAATCTCGAAGGGAATGACCAGCCGTCCGGCGTCCAGATCGGCCTGGGCCAGGGTCTGTTTGGCCAGCGCTATGCCCCGTCCGTTGGCGGCGGCCTCGATCACCATGCTCGATTGGTTGAAGCGCGGCCCGCGCGCCCCGTCCACCGACCGGATGCCGCGCGCCGCCAGCCACATGGCCCAGTCGGGGCAGCTGTCGTCGGCGTCGGGCGAGCCGTCATGCAGCAGGATGTGGTGGGCAAGGCCCTCGGGCGATTCAAGCGGGTTGCTGGCCAGCAGCTCAGGCGAGGCGACCGGGATCACCGTCTCGTTGAGCAGGCGGATGACCTCCAGCCCCGGATAGCGGCCCGAACCGTAGCGGATGGCGAGATCCACCTCGCCGGCTGCGAAATCGACGACCTCCATGCCGGCCGACAGCCAGACATCGACCTGGGGCTGGGCCTGCTCGAACTTACCCAGGCGCGGCACCAGCCACTTGGCGGCGAAGGAGGGCGCGGCGGTCAGGGTCAGGCGGCGGCCATCGACGGCGGCGGTCAGCAGAGAGGCGGCCTCGGCCAGACGGTCGAAGGCCTCGCGCAGGGCGGGCAGGGCGGTCTGGGCGGCGTCGGTCAGCAGCAGGCCCTTGGGCGTGCGCTTGAACAGGGCCGCGCCCACATAGTCCTCAAGGTTCTGGATCTGCTGGCTGACGGCGCCGGGCGTCACCGACAGCTCGTCAGCCGCGCGGCTAAAGTTCAGATGGCGCGCGGCGGCCTCGAACGCGCGCAGGGCGTTGAGGGGCGGTAGGCGACGCCGTTCCGACTGTCTTTCCATGAGTTTTACTAAACGCCCCGGCAGAAGACCTTGTTTGCGAAGTGACCCGGTCGCGACCAATTTGCAAGCGTTCGCTGATGGAGACGGCCCTTTTCATCGGTGAACGCGAGCGGGGCGGACCCTAGGGTTCGCCCCGTAATGCTTTGGCGCTAACCGGTTTGGCCAAGAGGCCGGCCCGGCGTTTCGTCGATGGCGTTTGGCTTATAGAGGACCTGAATCATGGCTCGGCCCACGGTCCGATCCGCCTCCGCCCGTACGACCCCCGGCCTCGTCGTCATCGGCGGCGGCGAGAGCGTCCGCGCGCCGGGCCGCGTGACCTTGGTCGGTGCGGGTCCCGGCGATCCGGAACTGCTGACGATCAAGGCCCTCAAGGCTCTGCAGGCTGCGGATGTCATCGTCCATGACGGGCTCGTTTCCGACGAAATCCTCGACCTGGCGCCGCGCGGCGCCCAACGGATCAATGTCGCCAAGCGCAAGTCGCGCCATACCTTGCCGCAGGATGACATCAATCAGCTTCTGGTGGCCCTGGCGCTGGATGGCCTGGCCGTCGTCCGGCTGAAGGGCGGCGACCCCTTCCTGTTCGGTCGCGGCGGCGAGGAACTGGCCGCTTGCCGTGAGGCGGGCGTCGAATGCCTGGTGGTCCCCGGCGTCACCGCCGCCCTGGCCGCTTCGGCAGGGGCCGGCGCGCCGCTGACCCATCGCGGCTCGGCCCAGGCCGTGACCTTTGTCACCGGTCATGCGGCGCACGGCGATCCCGATCTGGACTGGACCGCGCTGGCGCGACCGAACCAGACGGTGGTCGTCTATATGGGCGTCAGCACCGCCGCCCTGATCTCTGCGCGTCTGACGGCGGCCGGCCGCGACGCCGCCACCCCGGCCCTGATCGTCGAGAACGCCAGCCGCCCCGACGAGCGCCGTATCCTCACCACGCTCGGCCAGATGGCCGTCGCCGCCGACGGATTGCGGGGTCCGGCGTTGCTGATGGTCGGCGAATCGATGGCCATGGCCGTCGAGGCGGCCCCCGACATCATCTCCTCCACCCTCCAACGCGCGAGCCCCCGGTCATGAAGGTCCTCACCGCCAATCGGCTGATCGACGGCGACGTCGTGTTCTGGAAGGCCGGCCGCTGGGTCGAGGGCTTCGGCGAGGCCGAGCTGTTCGACGAAGCGCATGAGGCCGACGCCGAGGCGGCGGTCGCCAAGGGCAAGACCCAGGCGACCACGGTCATCGACGCCTATCTGATCGACGTGGCGCAGGTCGAGGGCGGCCTGGCCCCGGTCAGCTACCGCGAACGCATCCGGGCCCTGGGCCCTACCAACGAACCCACCCACGGCAAGCAGGCCGTCGGCGGCGAGGTGATCGAGGCGCTGCGCCATGCCCACGGCGCCGCCCGCTCCACCGGCCGCGTAGACCTGATCCGCAGGAAGTAAGATGTATCAGTACGACGTCATCGACCGCGAGTTCCTGACCGACCGCTCCAACGAGTTCCGGCATCAGGTGGCCCGCCGCCTGGCCGGCGAACTGACCGAGGACCAGTTCAAGCCGCTGCGGCTGATGAACGGCCTCTATCTGCAGCTGCACGCCTATATGCTGCGCGTGGCCATCCCCTACGGCTCGCTGAACGCCCGCCAAGCCCGCCGCCTGGCCTGGATCGCCCGTACCTATGACAAGGGCTACGGGCACATGACCACGCGTCAGAACATCCAGTTCAACTGGGTGAAGCTGAAGGACACGCCCGATATCCTCGACGCCCTGGCCGAGGTGGACTTGCACGCCATCCAGACCAGCGGCAACTGCATCCGCAACGTCACCGCCGATCCCTATGCCGGCGCCACGGCCGAGGAGATCGACGACCCGCGCGTCTGGTCCGAGGTGCTGCGCCAGTGGTCGACCCTGCATCCCGAGTTCAGCTTCCTGCCGCGCAAGTTCAAGATCGCCATCACCGGCGCCTTGAGCGACCGCGCGGCGGTAAAGGTGCACGATATCGGCCTGATCCTGCGCCACGGCCGAGAAGGCCAGATCGGCTTTGAGGTGATCGTCGGCGGCGGGCAGGGGCGCACGCCCTATGTGGGTCCGACCATCAAGCCGTTCCTGCCAGCCGAGCGGCTGTTGAGCTATGTCGAGGCCGTGCTGCGCGTCTACAACCGCCACGGCCGCCGCGACAATATCTACAAGGCCCGGATCAAGATCCTGGTCGCCGCCCTCGGGGCCGAGGAGTTCGGCCGCCAGGTGGACGAGGAGTGGGGCAAGATCAGCGCCGAGCGCGCCGACCTGCCGGCCGCCGAGTTGGCCCGCGTCCGCGCCGCCTTCGCCCAGACGAAGTTCGAAACCCTGCCGGCCCGTTCCGAAAGCTTCGAGGCCGCCAGGGCGCTGAGCCCGGCCCTGCAACGCTTCGCCCGCAACAACGTCAAGCCGCACAAGCAAAGCGGCTACGCGATCGTCGAGGTTTCGCTGAAAGCCATCGGCCAGACGCCAGGCGACGCCACCGCGGATCAGTTGGAGGTCGCCGCCGACCTGGCCGAGCGCTACAGCCTGGACGATCTGCGCGTCACCCATGCCCAGAACCTGGTCTTGCCGCACGTCAGGCTGGACGACCTGCCCGTGGTCCACGCCATGCTGGAAAAGCACGGCCTGGCGACGGCCAATATCGACTTGGCCAGCGACATCATCGCCTGTCCGGGCCTGGACTACTGCGCCCTGGCCAACGCCCGCGCCATCCCGATCGCCCAGGACATAGCCCGCAAGTTCGCCGACCCCGATCGCGCCGAGAAGATCGGCGAGCTGAAGATCAAGATCAGCGGCTGCATCAACGCCTGCGGCCATCACCACGTGGCCCATATCGGCATCCTGGGCGTCGACAAGAAGGGCGAGGAATTCTACCAGCTCTCGCTCGGCGGATCGGGGGCGGAGGACGCCTCGATCGGCAAGATCCTGGGCCCCGGCCTGTCGGCCGACAAGGTGGCCCCGGCCATCGAGTCCCTGGTCGAGGCCTATCTGGCGATCCGTACCGGCGAGGAGCGCTTCCTCGACACCTATCGCCGCGTCGGCCTCGAACCCTTTAAGGAGGCGGTCTATGCCCAGGCTGATTAGGCTGGCCGGCGCCACGGCCCAATGGGCCGAGGACGGCTTCACTCACGTCGCCGACGAAGAGGCCATCCCCGAGGGCGACGTGATCCTTTCCTTGGCCCGCTTCCAGGCCGAGGGCGAGATTCTGCTGTCCAATAGTCGCCGGGTCGGCGTGCGCATCGAGTCCGACCAGGAGGTCGAGGCCCTGGCCTATGACCTGCCGCGCCTGGCGGTGGTGGCCCTGGCCTTTCCGAAATACCGTGACGGCCGCGCCTATACCTCGGCCCGCCTGTTGCGCGAGCGGCTGGGCTTCACGGGCGAGGTTCGGGCCGTGGGCGACGTGCTGCAGGAGCAGGCCGGCTTCATGGTCCGCTGCGGCTTCGACGCCTTCGAACCCAATGACGGGGCGACGCCGGAGGCCTGGACCAAGGCGGCCCACCGCTTCCGCCATGTCTATCAGCGCGCCGCCGACGACCGGCTGGTGGCGTTCGAGGAACGGGGTGTCTGATGGCCTATGACCAAGCCGTGGCCGAGCCGACCTCCAGCACCGCCACCTTGGTGGCACGGCTGGACGCCGAACTGCGCGACGCCCATCCGCTGACCATCCTGCGCAAGGCCTTCGAAACCTTCGGCGACAGGCTGGCCCTGGTCAGTTCGTTCGGGGCCGAGTCTGCGGTGCTGCTGCACCTGGCCAGCCAGGTGTCCAAGGACATCCCGGTGCTGTTCCTCGACACCGGCATGCTGTTTGGCCAGACCCTGGACTATCGCAAGGGCCTGGCCGCTCAGCTGGGGTTGACCCAGGTGCGCGACCTGCGCCCGGCCTTCGCCGACCTGGCGGTCACTGATCCGAAGTCCGACCTGTGGCGCACCGATACCGACGCCTGCTGCCACATCCGCAAGGTGCTGCCGCTGGACCGCGCCCTGGGCGAATTTGACGGCTGGATCACCGGCCGCAAGCGCTTCCACGGCGGCGACCGCCTGCGCCTCGCCGTCGTCGAGCAGGCCGAGGGCCAGATCAAGTTCAACCCCCTGGCCAACTGGGGCAAGGCCGAGCTCGACGCCTATGTCGACGAGTATCGGTTGCCGGCCCACCCGCTGGTCTCGCAGGGCTTCCCGTCGGTGGGCTGCTGGCCTTGCACCAAGGCGGTCGATGACCCCAACGCCGATGTCCGCGCCGGTCGCTGGGCGGGCCAGGACAAGACCGAGTGCGGCATCCACGTCGCTCGCGCCCCAGGCGCCGCGCCGAACGTGGGCGAGGGGATCTAGCGCCTTCTAGCGCCTTCCGGGCTTGCCCCGCGCAGTTTGGACGCAGGCTCAGCCGCGGAGGGTTAAGCCGCCGTTATCCGTCGTGCCCCTACCTTCACGAAGGTTGGGGGGAAACGATCTTGTCAGCGGCGACCACTGAGCTTCATTCGGATGTCGCCACGACATTCGACGTCCTGTCTTGGGAGCTGGAATTGGCCGGCGCCCGCTGCATCTTTCTCGACACACTGATCGGCAAGTTGCTGATGACGGTTCCGCCCGAGCACCGCGAGCAACTGCTTGAGGGGGTCCAGGCCGTGGACCTTCTCAGCCAGCACCTGACGGGCCTTTCGACCTTCGCGCGGGGGCTCAGCCAGACCGTCGAGGCCCGAGAAACGATCGGCGTCACAGCGGCGCTGAAGAGCATCACGCTGGGCGCCTTGGCCGATCGTATGACGACCTCGTTCGGCGGGGAAGAAGCGGGATTGAACGACGGCGACGACGCCGGAGACTTGGATCTCTTCTGATGTCAGTTGCCCGGATCCTCATCGCCGACAGCGACCGCGCGGTTTCGGAGATGCTGCAGATCCGCCTGGACGTCGCGGGTTACCATCCGTTGTCGGCGCGCAGCGGCACGGGGGCCTTGGAAATCATCCGCAACATGCGGCCGGCGGCCTTGGTTCTCGACTTGGGAATCCTCGATATCGACGCTTTCAAACTGTTGACGATCCTGCAGCACGATCGCTTGCGACCGCCCTGTCCAACGCTGCTGATCGGCAAGCGGCTGGGGGTCGAGGATATTCGACGCGCCGCCACCCTGGGGGTGCGCACCTGCGTGGTGAAACCGTTCAGTGGCGCCGATTTGCTCGATCGCGTGGCCAAGATGCTGAAGCCCGCGCTCGGTATAGCCAGCGCGTCAACCCGCGCGGCCGTTTCAGCGGCGCCAGCCTCCACCGAGTTCTTTAACTGATTTGCTCCGCCTATCCTGGCGGGCAGCCCTTGAACTCGCCGACCTTGGTCACCGAGAGGGTCGCCAGGTTCAGGTTCATAAGGGGCTTCATCGAAGACGCGCCCTGGCCGCTGAACAGGTCTAGCTTGTTGCCCTTGATCGCGCCGCCGATGTCGGACGCGTACCAATAGCCGTCATGCTTGGCGCCGTTGGGCATCGGCAGGCCGACGGTTTCCTTGATGAACACCACGGTGCGGCGGGGGATCACGCTCTTGTCGACCGCCAGGGTGCGCATCGCCACGACCTTGCAGCCCAGGCTGTCCAGCGCGCGGATGCCCTTGGCGCCCGCATGATAGAGCGTGGCCTTCATTCGGTATTCCACCGAGCCTGGCACGGACCCCGTCAGGGCCCCGGTGATCAGGTCGCCCAGCGGATCGCTGCGCTGTTCGGGTTCGCCGGCGGAGGCAGGGAGGGCGATGGACATGGCCAGAGCAGCGGCCAAAAATCCCGCAAACGTGCGTCGCATCGAGGAGTTCCTCTTATCGGCGTAGAGTGTCGGTCGGCGGCCTAAGTACTAAGGTCACAGCCCCGTGACAACCCATCCAGGGGTGACCGATGGTCGCTGCGCACGTTTCGCGACAGGGGCGGCGCGCAGCGCGCAGGGTTGAAATCAGTTCCGCAAGACGCGCAAAGCCTGGCCTCACAAGGGCCTTCGTGCTGGCGCTTGCCGTTCGTGACAAGCCGGCGCTAGCGAAGGGCGCGCGGGTGTCTTAAACCCGAGTCGCCCGCTGGATGGGCACGGTCAGACGCCTCTCAGGTCAGCTTTCTGGCCGAGTGAGTCGCTCGGATCGACCCGTCCTCGCGTCGTCGGGCCCGTCAGTTCCGTGGAGCGCGCATGAAGTCGTCCGTCCGTCTGTCCGTCAGCCTGGCCGTCGTGGCCCTGATCGCCGCGCCCGCGCCAACGGCCCTGGCCTGGGGGGCTTGGGGCCACCGCATGGTCGGGGTGGTCGCCGCCGAGAGCCTGCCCGGCGACGTGCCGGCGTTCCTGCGCACGCCCGCCGCCGTGGCCGCCATCGGCGAATATGCCCGCGAGCCGGACCGCTGGAAGGGCTCGGGCAAGGTCCACGACACAGATCGCGACGCGGCCCATTTCCTGGACCTTGACGATGAAGGCAAGATGTATGGCGGGCCGAAATTCTCGGTCGAGACCCTGCCGCCCACCCGAGCCGACTATGAGAAGGCCCTGGCCCTGGCAGGCCACGACAGCTGGAACGCCGGCTACCTGCCCTACACGATCATTGACGGTTACCAGCAGCTGGCGAAGGACTTCACCTACTGGCGCATCCTCAAGGCAGTCTCCAAGACCGAGAAGGACAAGACCAAGCGCGCCTACTACGTCGCCGACCTGAAGCGCCGCGAGGAGTTGGTGATCCGCGACCTCGGCGTCTGGGCCCACTATGTGGGTGACGGCAGCCAACCCCTGCATCTGAGCGTGCACTACAACGGCTGGGGCGATTACCCCAACCCGAACGGCTACACCCAGAGCCGGGCCACCCATGGCGATTTCGAGGGGCCGCTGGTCAAGGCCTTGGCCGTCAAAGCCGACGTCAAGAAGCTGGTGCCGGCCTATGTCGATTGCGCCTGCGCGGTCGAGACTCGCACCGTGGCCTATCTGACCAAGACCTTCAGTCTGGTCGAGCCGCTGTATCAGCTGGAAAAGGCCGGCGGCATGGTCGCCACCGACCCGCGCGCCAAGGCCCTGGTCGACGAGCGGCTTGCGGCTGGCGCCACCGAGCTGCGCGACCTGGTCGTCGATGCCTGGAAGGCCAGCGCCAATGGCAAGATCGGTTATCGCCCCGAGACCACCGTCGCCGACGTGGTGTCGGGCAAGGCCGATCCTTGGATCGACCTGTACGGCAAGGACTGATCGCTTGCTGGCGTTCGACGCGCCCGACGCGGCGCTGGACTATAAGAACCGTTGGGCCGCCTTCGGCATCGCCGAGGGCGCCCACGGCAAGATCGCCCTGGTCGAGGTGCGCAAGCCCGGCCAGCCGCCCTATTTCGATCTGCCCGGCGGAGCGGTCGATGGCGGTGAGGATGAGCCCGCGGCGATCGTGCGCGAGTTCGGCGAGGAGACTGGCCTGGTGGTCGAGGTCGGCCGCCGCGTGGTCGAGATCAGCCAGCCGTTCATCAAGTCCAACGGCCAGCCGCTGCGCAACTTCGGCGGGGTGTACGCGGTGACGGTCGTGGCCGAGCGGCCGGACCTCAAGGTCGAGGACGACCACACGCTGGTGTGGCTTGATCCCCGCGACGCCGTGGTGGCGCTGCGGCATGACGGGCACGCCTGGGCCGTGGCGGCCTGGCTGCGGCGGGGCTAGCCTTTCGCCAGCATCGCCTTGGCCTTTTCCGGCGCCACCTGGTCGAAGATCGTCCGCAAGTGCACGTCCTTGGCGTGATCGTTGTGCAGGTCCCAGGCCAGCGAAACCGGCAGGCGTAGGCGATTGCCGTCGGCCAGCTTCGCGACCAGCACGCGCCACGAGAAGCCCTCGCCGGGTTCGCCCAGCGGGTCCCTGAACTCCAGCGGGGCCGGATCGCGCAGGCGAAACGCGCGGCCCTCGTGGGCGTCGAACCAGTCTTGGTCGGCCTTGGCGACGGGATCAATCTTCGATGGCGGCGCGGCCAACTTAGCTTTCAGAGTGCGGACCATGGCGAGCCTCCTGCTTGCAGCGGCGGTCTCTAGCAGCTTGGCGAGGCCTTGCCATCCGCCGGGCGCGTCCCATCTGCGTGAGCGGAGCCATGGCTCCAGTCAGGCAGGACCTCCGTGAGCCACGATAGGCCGTTCAAGCGCGCCCGTTCCGACTGGACCGAAGTGGTCCTGGTCTGCCGCAAATGTTCGAAGAAACTCGACGGCGGGTTCGGCGACAACGGCGATCAGCGCCTGGCCAAGGCGCTGCGAAAATCCATCGCCGGCAAAGGCCGCAAGGCCCGCGCGGGCGTCGTCGAAGTCGGTTGCTTCGACGTCTGTCCCAAGAACGCCGTGGTGGCCGTGCTAGCCTCCAACCCGGGCGACTGGGTCGTGGTTCCGCGCGGGGCGTCGACGGCGGCGGTGGCGCAGCGACTGGGGCTGGACGCGGCGGCCCTAGGAGACCGGCCGGAAGCGCTTCACCGCCAAGAAGCCCAGCCCGCCGAGTAGGATCAGGCTAGCCCCCTGGGCGATGGCGAAGGGCGGCTCGGTTCCGGCCGGGGCCAGGACGTGCAGCGGCGGGATCTTCCGGAACGACTGAGCCACGCCGACGAAGACGTTGAGATAGAGGGCGATGGTCGCGGTGA
>JACMOF010000505.1 GCA_014378155.1 Caulobacter sp.
AAACTGCCCAACGGCCGGGCGCTCAGCGGCCATAGCCACGACGACAAGCGCCACGGCACATCCACCCTGTTCGCCGCCTTCGATGTGGCTTCCGGCAAGGTCACCGCGCCCACACCAAGCGCAGGCGGCGTCTGGAGTTTCTCGAGTTCATGGACGGAGTCGTGGCCGCCTATCCCGACCAGGAACTCCACGTCATCCTCGATAATCTCAACACCCACAAGAACAACCACGTCTGGCTGGAAGCTCACCCCAAGGTGACCTTCCACTTCACGCCCACCAGCGCCTCATGGCTCAATAAAGTCGAGATCTGGTTCCCCATCCTGCAAAAAAAGTCGCTTTTCAAGGCTTCCTTCACCTCGGTTCGAAAACTCCGCGAGGACATGGATCACTTCATCGAAGCCTATAGCGCCAACCCCAAACCCTTCGTCTGGACCAAGGCCAAGGTCTCCCAGAGACACCTCAAGGACCAACGTGTCAGCGATCTGTGATTCCAGGTGCTAGGCTCGATAATTGCCTGCGGAGCGCGGGTCTGGAGGTCGTGTTTCTGACGCGGCCCAAGACCCCGGTCATGACTCTCAGGCGCGTTGTGTGCTTGGCGGTGAGGAGTCATCGCCTACGCCAAACTCACCGTTTAATTGGCGGCGTGCAGGTCGAGGGCTAAACGCGGTGCGTGGTTTTAGAAAGCTTCAAGGCCGGGGCTATTCGCCGGGGCGTCTGACGCCGACGTGACGACCCTCGGATGCGCGAAAAACACCTGCGCGAGGGATCGAGATTCCGGCAGGATATAGACTACGCCCATCGTGCCCTTGAACATCGGTTGCACGATATCGCCATAGAACCTGGTGGGCACGTTCACGCACCCATAAGAAATCCGGTTGTCATCGGGCGCGGCGGTGGCGAGGCGCTCCAGTCGCCGATCGGCCGCGCGGGTCGTGATGACCGGATGCAGGGACAGGGCGGCGTCATAGTCGATCCACAGAATACTCTTGCCGCCGAGGTTCTCGCCGATCGAAGCCACGAACCGACCGGCCGGAGTGATGCGTTCGTCCGGCGTAATGGCGGACAGGGGGCGATGGCCTATGCCGGGGGACGAGATATCGCCGTGCGTCAGGCCCATCAGGGCGGGCGTTGTCCCCAATAGCCGGCCCTGGGGGTCAAAGGCCAAAACCTGCGCACTGACCTTGTCGATGATCAGAAAGGGCAGCCCCTGATTGTCGGCCGTCTCGTGCACCCAGGTAGCAACCTCACTCGCAGCTGACGACGTGGGCGCCTCCCCGGCGGCGCCAGGGGCGCCTTCTGCGAGGGAGGGTTCGGCGGTCATGCCCGGCCGACCGAAGGCCAGCCCCAGGACCAGTCCCGCCGCCGCCATCCATCGTCCCGGTACGGGCGGCCGGCGGCCGGCCTCAAGCGCTAACCATCGCATGGTCAGTTGCGATCCTGTTTTCGGGGATAGACCGGCACCTGCATGGGACGCGGCGCGGCCGGCGCGACCGGCGCCGCTCTTTCCATCGGCCGAACAACCTCCTCCACCGATGGCGAGACGCGGGCCGTCTCGTATGGCGGCATCCGCACGCCCCCCCCCACGACATTGAAGGCCAGATCGGACGATGTCGCCGAGATCGGGGTGGGCGTGACGAGCGGATAAAAGACGGCCGGCGTCGCCGCGGGCGGCGTCACGGGCGGGGTAACAGGCGGCGTCGTCACTGGCGGCGTCACCGGCGGTGTCGTCACCGGAGGGACCACCGGCGGCGTTACGGGCGGCGTGACCGGAGGGGTCACGGGTGGCGTTACAGGCGGGGCGACCGGGGGCGTCACAGGCGGCGTCACAGGCGGCGTCACCGGAGGGACGATGGGCGGGACCACCGGCGGTGTCACGGGCGGGGTGACCGGTGGCGTCGTGACCGGCGCTGCGGAGATCGTTCCCTGTGTTCTCTGGTTCGACACGCAACAGAAGTCGGCCAGGGCGTATTGGCTGGCGTTGGCTCCGGCCAGGCTGTAGCCGCTGTAGGTGATCCCGATGTCATCGCCCACAGTGGCAGAGTCGAAGGTGGCGCTCGCGCCGGGACCCGTCACCAGGGTGACGCCGGTGGGGAGCCCCGAAACCGCCGTGGTCCTGAAGCCTGAGAGGGTCGTGGCCGTCCCACCGTTGAACACCCGGCTTCCGTCCGGGAACAGCAGCATCCGCTGCGTCAGCGCGGCGCCCTCGGTCAGGGTGAAGCGGGTCGCGAAGGCCGAAGGCGTCGCGTAGGCAACCGGGTTGTAATTGATCGTCACCGGGGTGGCCGTGACCGTGACGCGGGGCGCCAGCGGGCTGAAGATGATCGTGCCGGCGCCCACGCCCGGGCCCGTCCCGCCGGCGCCCGCGATGAGCGTCAGGCCGACCGGCAGGCCCAGGCTCTGGGCGGGAATGGTGCTGCCGCGGGTCAGGGTGACGGCGCCGTCGATATGGACGTCATGCCCGGCGCACAGCGCGATGTTGCCGTCGGTGGTGGTGATCGTGTGAAACACGGTGACGTTCTGGCCGGCGTTCAGCAGGACGCTGCCGTTCACCGTGGTGATGGCGCCTTTGACGCTCACGTCGCGCCCGCAACAGGCGACGAAATTGCCCTTGGTGGCGCTGATCGCGGCGTTAATGTTGACGTCGCGGCGGCTGTTCAGCGTCAGGGTGGTCGGGGTGGATGACGCGGTCCAGGCGATCGCGTCATTGACCAGTATGTCCCCCGTACTCGACGCACTGACGGCCGCCCGCGTGCTGATCGTGACATTGGTGGTCACGAGTCGGGCCGACAGGGTGGCGCCGGAAATATTGCCACCAGCGCCGATCGTGAAGTCGGCCGACTCGATCTGCCAAATCCCGGCGACCCCCGTGGGGGCGGCCGCGGTGATCTGCGCCGTGGGGGCGATGTTGACGATCGCGGCGGAGGTCTTGATGGACCCGCCGCCGCCGCCGCCCGGCGCGCTGGCGTCAAGGGTTCCGTCCACGTTCAGCGTTCCGCTCGTCATGTCGCCGAGCAGTTGGATGGTTCCGTTACGCTGACCGATCGTCCGCGCCTGGATGACGCCGGTGTTGTTGACCACCGTGCGGAGCAGGTCGCCCGCCCCCTGTGCGGTTATCACCACCCGACCGCCGTCGGCCTGAAGCATGCCGCTGTTCTGGATTAGCGCGTTAGCCGCGCCCTTGTCGACGACGACATTGAGCAGCCCGTCGCCGGCGACGTCGAGGGTGATGACCTCGCCCGACGCCAGGGCGATCGTCCCGAGATTGGCCCGGATCAGCCCCTCATTGCTGACCTGGCCGCCCAGCAGCGCGACATTTCCGCCTGTCGCGATGATATTCCCCTGGTTGCGGACGACCCCACCGCTCCCAGAAAACCGGTAGTTGCCGGCCATGAAATCGCTGTCGGTCATTGCCAGGGTGGAAGCGACCAGCCCGCCGACATTGACCTGGGCCCCTTGTCCGAACAGTACGCCGTTGGGGTTGATCAGGAACACTTGGCCATTGGAGGTCAGGCTGCCCAAGATCGCCGACGCGTCCGGGCCCACCACGCGATTCAGCGCCACCGAACCGCTGTTGGGCTGGATGAAGACCACGCTGCCGCCTTGGCCGATCGAGAAGCTCTGCCAATTGATCGCGGCGTTCTGGGTCGACTGGTTGATGGTCATCGCGCCAGGAGCTGTGGCGATGGTCGCGCCGCCCGCAGTGACCGCTCCGCCCGTCGGCAGGGTCTGAGCCTGAGCCGCTGTCGCCAGGGCCATCACGCTGCTCAAGCCGATCAAGGCGGAGGCTGCGATCCCGGCCAGGCAGCTGGAGGCGGCGAGGGCGCCTCGGCGGCCGATGCTGTCGGATCGACGTCCCGCATCCAGCCCGGCGTCGGCGATCGTGTGATGGGATCTGTTCATCGGAACGTTCTTTTTCAGAAGATGCGCTAGGGGCGAGACGGCCATGGTGGTCATCAGAACAGCTTGACGATCTGGACCCAGACGCGGCCTTTTTTGTCAGGCTCCGACGTCGAAATCTGGTCGTTGAAGCGGCGGGCGTAGGCGACGCGGACGCTGAGGTTGTCCGGGCCAAACCAATTGACGCCAAGGCCGCCACCGCTGCGCCTGGCCCGGTTGGGGCCGGGAAACCAGGGGTCCTTGGCGTAGTCGACCTCACCGGCGTCCACGAATGCGATCAGCTGGAACTGGCCCGGAATGGGCCGCGTCCATGCGTCAAGTGTCCAGCGGGCTTCCAATGTCGCGACATAGCCTTGGTCACCGTAGGCCTCGCCCTCCGGATAGGCGCGCACGCCATAGGCGCCGCCCAGTTCCATCTTTTCGGAGATGTCGAGATTGTCGGTGGCCATCTGCCCGCGCACCGCGCCGTAGACCGACAGCGGTCCACGCACCGTCTGAAGCCGGGAGACGGCGAACTGCAGCTTGTTGAACCCGCCCTGGGAACGGGCGCTCGCCGCGTCGGCGGCGCGCTCGAGCGGACTTTCGATGTTCAGGCGGCCCGAGGTCCAGGACAGAGAGGCTGAGTCCCAGCCGCCGCCGCCGAACCCGTCGCGAGAATCTTCGCGCAGGCCGATCGTCGCCGCGCGGATGGTCTTGTCGGAGACCTGCGATAGCAGGCCGATCTCGTCGGTGAGGAACTTGGCCTCGAGACCGCCCAGAACGTAGAGGTTCGCGGCGCGCGAGCGGATCAGCGGGTAGCTGGCGAACAGGCCGGCGATGTCGCTCGTGCCGCTGGCGTGAAGCGCCGAGAATTCGTGCCCCAGATCGTACTGCATGTGGGTAAAGCCCACGCCGACGGTGGCGTCGCCAAGCGGTGCCTGCCAGGCGGCGTGCCCGTAGGCCAGGCCCTCGGTGGAGGCGAGCAGGCGCAGGCTGATTAGGTCGCCCATGCCGGTCAGATTGGCGACATTGACCGAGCCGCCGAACCGGTAGGCGCCGGTGTAGCGATTGCCGGCGTTGTCGGCTTCGAGGCTGCCGTAAATCCGGGGCGCCCTGGTTAGGTCAACGGTGAGATCCGAAGAGCCCACCTCGGCGCCCGGAGACAGCGTCGAATGAACGACGACGCCGGGGATGTCGGAAAGTAGCAATAGACGGCGATCGAGCGGCGCGATCGCGACCGGGTCGCCGCGGTTGAGGCCCTTCAGCACCTTCCTGGCTACGGCGTCGGCCACGCCGGACTGATTGCGCAGGGTGATCGACCCGTAGTGGCCTTCGACCACGGCGATGGTCACGGTCCCCGCCACGACGTCCTGCGCCGGGAGATAGGCCTGGGCCAGCGCATAGCCATGAGCGTTGTAGAAGCGCGTGATCCGGGCGGCCCCATTGCGAAGTTCGGGAAGGGTGAGATAGCGTCCGGGGATCAAGCCCGCCTCCGCCACCAACTGCGCTTCGGTGAACAGGGTCGCGCCCGTGACGCGCAGCGTGTCCACACGGATTCGCGCGCCGTCGGGAGCGGCGTCCTCCGACGGTTCCGGTCGTTCGATGCGGATGGCCGGGGCGGGCCTCTGGGGAACGGAAGCAGGCGGAATTTGCTGCAATTGCCCCGGTGTTGGGGGTTGTTCGGCCTGGGCGCCCTGGCCCGTCGTCAACAGCGCGAACATGATAAGACTCGACCGCAACATAGACGCCTCGTAGTGCCGCCGCGATATCAGGGCGCCCGGCCCTCACGCAGCGGAGAGCACGCACGTTGGAAGGCAAAAGCTCGGTTCATTCAGCATGGAATTGAGAAATCCCGACTGCAAATATCAAATGACTTCTAATGTACCGACAAAAAGACTTTTGTGTTTTCCCGCATTAACGGGGAATGAACGGATTTCTCGCGTCAATCTGTAAAATAAGCAACGGGTAAAAAATTTATTCGTTCCTGTTTGAGTTGCCCGAATATTGGCCCGTTTTGTCGCATACGACCTCGACCAACCTTAAGCGTTTAATCTGAAGAGTCGATTTCCGCGTACCCACGCCTATCAATTTGCACGGTTGAGGCGAATGCTCGTATTGTAAGGGACTTGGCAGACCGGCGCCTTGCGAAATGCACGTCGTCTGGAGGGGGTCTGGCGGTGACGGAAACGAACCGTCAGCCGTTCGCGATCGGTCGAGCGTCGCATCAGCCCTGGCTGTAAGGGTGCTGGACCAAAGACCAGTTTTGGCGCTTGCCAGGCTGCCGTCGTCGGCCGTGAGCGAACCTGATTGACTGCGTCATACACCTTGATGCCGCGCCTGAGATGAGCGCTACCGGAGACGCCTGCACAACTGTCGCGGGCATTGGAGACGACGTCTGAAGGTCGAGAAGTGTGGCTGGTCCCTATGTCCGCTCATGGCGCCACTTGGACCGCTTCACCCGCGGCGATCGGCGCGGGAAAGCGGACACAGCGACAGATTGAGAGGGCGGTGGGCCGACATTGGTTGCTGCGCCGTGGATTCGCGATGATCGTGGGGCAATGATAGACGTTAACGATCACGACAGCACACGAAAGCCCAATAGCCTGATGGGTTTCGGGACCGGCGCCGGTGTCGGTGCGTTGGGCGGGCTTATCGGACTGGGTGGGGCAGAGTTTCGCCTGCCGCTTCTGATCGGCCTTTTCCGCTTTGGCCCTCTGGAGGCCGTTGTGCTGAACAAGGCCCTTAGTCTGGTGGTCGTGACCTCAGCGCTCCTGTTTAGAACGCGAATTATTCCGGTGGCGATCGTCGCGGACCATTGGACCATCGTCGCGAACCTCTTGGCCGGAAGTCTGGCCGGGGCTTGGCTCGGCGCGGGGTGGGCGACAAAATTGCGGTCCCACACTCTCTACCGCGTAATCGCGGCAATGCTTGTCGGGATCGCGTTGGTATTGCTCCTGGCCCATGACACCAAATCGGTCGGCCATCCCATCGTGACCGGTTGGATCCAAATGGGGGCTGGGGTCGTCGCGGGCTTTGGCATTGGCGTCGTCGCCGCCCTTCTGGGTGTTGCCGGCGGAGAGTTGCTGATACCGACCTTGGTGCTTGTGTTTGGGCTGGACATCAAAATCGCCGGCAGCCTGTCTCTGGCGGTCAGCCTGCCCACCATGATCGTGGGCTTCACGCGCTACGGCCGCGACAGCAGCTTCGCGGTCATCGGTCGGTACGGCCGTTTCGTGGTCGTCATGGCGATGGGTTCGATCGTCGGCGCATTCATTGGCGGCATGCTATTGGGCATCATTCCATCAACAGTCCTGCTCCCGGCGCTTAGTTCGATCTTGCTGATCTCTGCCGTGAAAGTCTGGCGTCACAACTAGAACTTAGATCCGCAACAGGTCGTTCATCGCCTTTGAGGCGTCGGCTCCATGTCATGTTTCTGTGGCGCGGTGCTTGGGTCCGGTTATGGCGCCGCCCAGCCAGCCATCTGACCTCAGGATCGGAGAGGTCGAGTGGCGAACGGCCTTCGATGCGCTGCTATTGAGAAGCGTTGGACCGGTTCAATAGCCCCTCGATTTCCCGCACGATGATCTAGGGACGGGAATTGAAGACGTCGTGGTCGGCGCGGTCCATCTTCAGGACGCGAGCGGCCGGATGCGCGGCGCGATAGCGAGCGATCTGCTCGCGGAGCCACTTCAGTTGCAACGCCTCGTCGGCGAGCTCGGCGGGTGTCGGGGCGGGCGCGGCACCGGGTATGGAGAAGACGGCGAGGATTGGAATTCCGGTGATGGCGGGTAATTTCTCCATGTTGTGGCGAGTAATTAGCTTCGAGAGCGGCGCGGGCGGGGCGGCCGCCAATCCTTTCGACAGCCGCCGACGCCGCTCGGCCGCAGCCTGGACGTCCGTCGCCAGGTCAGCCAGATCCTTGGTCAGAACTTCGTCGTAGATGCGGGCGGCGTCCTCCTTGGTCCCGAACCGCGCCGCCTGCAGCTTGTCGCGCAGATCCGCGAGGTCGATCTCGATGTTGGAGGCGTCGGGCGTGGCGTTGCCCTGCGCGTAGAATGCATAGGCGTAGGCCGCGTCGGATATGCCAGGGCTGAGACCCTGTCCGGAAAGTGCCGAGCGACGCCGCCGATCTCCGCGCCGCCGAACGACCAGCCGGCCAGCGCCGCCTTCTGAATCCTTAGCCCATCTAGGACCTCGACGACGTCACGAGTCGGGCGGGCCAGCGCCTAGCTGCCGGGATCCAGGGGCGGCGTGTCCGACTGACCGAGCGCTCGCCGGTTGAAGGCGAAGACCCGGTGATGAGCGGCTAGAGCATTTTTCGAGCGAAGTGGTTTCGGTTCGCGTGAAGAAAAATGCGTCAAAACAGAAGATTAGAGCTCACGGCCCTACGCAGTCAGGTCGGGAAATGCTCTAGGCGCGGCGCGAATTCATCGAA
>JACMOF010000506.1 GCA_014378155.1 Caulobacter sp.
CTCCCCCTGTGGGGCAGGCGATCGCGCAGCGATCGGTGGGGGGATTTAGGGCTGTTGATCACAGGTTTGGCGGCCTATCACGCCCCCCTCCGTCGGCTGCGCCGACACCTCCCCCACAGGAGGGGGAATTAGCGCCGATGCCGCTCCACCCCCCCCACATAGGTCCGCTCCACAACCCTGTCGTCCCCCAGCACCGTCAGCGCGAACAACCTTTCCTCCAGCGACTTCGCCGCCGGCATCCGCCGCGCCAGCAGCGGCGTCGCGGCCAGGTCCAGCACCAGGAAGTCGGCCATCTTGCCGGGCTCCAGGCTGCCGATCTCGCTCTCCAGCCCCAGGGCCCGCGCGCCACCCAGGGTCGCCAGGTAGAAGGCGTGGAACGGGTCCAACGCCTCGCCGCGCAGCTGGCCCACCTTGTAGGCCTCGCCCAGGGTGTGGAGGATCGAGAAGGTCGTGCCCGCCCCCACGTCTGTTCCGATCCCGACCTTCACCCCATGGGCGCAGGCGGTGGCCAGGGGAAACAGGCCCGAGCCCAGGAACAGGTTGGAGGTCGGGCAGAAGGCCACCGACGACCCTGCGGCCGCCAGCCGCTGAAACGCCTCGCCCTGCAGATGGACGCAGTGGGCGAAGACCGAGCGTCCGCCGATCAGGCCGAAGCGGTCGTAGACGTCGAGATAGTCCTTGGCCTCGGGGAAGAGTTTCGCGGTATCGACGATCTCGCGGATATTTTCCGACAGATGGGTCTGCATCCAGACCGTCGGGTGCTCGGCCAGTACTTGGCCGGCCATGGCCAGTTGCGCATCACTGCAGCTGATGGCGAAGCGCGGGGTCACGGCGTAGCCCAGCCGGCCCTTGCCATGCCAATTGGCGATCAGGTCCTGCATGTCGCGCCGGCTGCTCTCGACCGTGTCGGTCAGGCCGGGCGGGGCATTGCGGTCCATCAGCGCCTTGCCGGCGATGATCCGCATGCCGCGCTTCAGGGCTGCGGCGAACAGCGCCTCGACCGAGCCCTTGTGCACCGAGCCAAAGACCAGGGCGCTGGTCGTGCCGTTGCGCAGCAGTTCCTCGAGGAAGAACTCGGCGGTCTCCTCGGCATGGACGGGATCGGCGAAGGCGGCCTCGGCGGGGAAGGTGTGGCGTTCCAGCCAGTCAAGCAGTTGCTCGCCATGGGCGGCGATCACGTCGACCTGCGGGAAATGGATATGGGTGTCGACGAAGCCTGGGACGATCAGCTTGCCGGTCAAGTCTTCAACCGGCGTGTCGGCCAGCTCGTCGGCCAGCTTGGCGTAGTCGCCGCAGGCCACCACGCGGCCGTCCTCGACCAGCAGCAGGCCGTCCTCGTGGAAGGCGTGCGCCTCTCCGTCCGTGGTGGTCGGGTCGTCTTCCAGCTGGAAGATCGACGCCCTATAGGCTTGCAAGCTGCATATCCCTTGTGCGTTCGCGGCGGGCGGCCTCGAGCCGCATCAGCAGATCGGCGACCACCGAGACGGCGATGACTTCGGGCGCCTTGTTCTTCAGATGCGGCAGGCCGATCGGGCAGGTCATGCGGGCCACCGACGCGTCGTCAAAACCGTCCTTGCGCAGCCGGCTGAGGAACCGGGCCCGCTTGGTGTCCGAGCCGATCAGGCCCAGATAGCCGAACGCCCCACCGGCCAGGGCGGCCAAGGTCAAGGCGTAGTCCAGACTGTGGTCGTGGGTCATGATCAGGATGTAGCCGTCGCGGCCCGCGCCCAGGGTGGCGGCGGCCAGCTGGGCCACCGTCCCGACCGTCACGCCGGAGATGCCGGCCGTCTCGGGCCGGGTGTCGTACCAGGACAGGCGGAACGGCAGCGGCTCCAGCGCCCGGGCGACCGCTTGGCCGACATGGCCGGCGCCAAACAGCAACACCGGGGGGCGCGGCAGGTCCTGAGGCTCGACCAGCACGTCACCCAGGGTCGGCCGCGCGCCTCGCGCCGTCGCCGGCTGGCCCGCCAGGGTGATCGCCGCGCCTACGCGGCTCGAGGCGGTGACGGGCGCGACGGTCTTGGCGAGGGCGCCGGAGTTGAAGCGGGTGCGAACCTCAAAGGGCTGGTCGGCGTCCAGCCGGCGCGCCGCGTCGGTCAGCCAGTCGACGGCGGTGTTGTCGAGACGCTCGATCAGCAGGCGCACGCGGCCGCCGCAGCACTGGGCCAGAAGCGGACCAAGGGGGTAATCCTGTAAGGCGAAGTGCACCGGGCTCAGCAGCATCCGTCGCGCCTGGTCGGCGACCTGGTGCTCCAGATTGCCGCCGCCGATGGTGCCGGCCTGGCCGCCCGCCCAGACCACCATCTTGGTCCCGGCGTCGCGCGGGGCCGAGCCCTCGGTGGCCAGGATGGTGACCAGGGCGACGGGCTCGCCGAGGTCGAGGCGGGCGAGGGATTGGCGAGCCCAATTGCTCATTGACCCTCTCCCAAAGGGAGAGGGAGGGGTCCGCGCGAAGCGTGGGAGGGTGAGGGGTTACGACGTCTGACGGCGTGCCGGCAGGGCGCGGGTGTGAAATCGGTGAGGGTGTAACCCCTCACACTCCCACGCTCTTCGAGCGCGGGCCCCTCCCTGTCCCTCCGGGAGAGGGTCAGCATGACGCGGCCCGCCGCTTCACATCCTCGACCGCCATCAGGATCCGCTCTGGCGTGGCGGGCGCGTCCAAGTCGGGGAACACCTTGTGATCCGCCACGCTCGCCACCGCCCGGCTCACCGCGCTCAGCACCGAGAGGGCCAGCATCAACGGCGGCTCGCCGACGGCCTTGGAGCGGTGCACCGTCTCCTCGACATTGCGACCCGCCTCCCATAGCGCCACGTTCAGCACCGCAGGGCGATCGCCGCAGGTCGGGATCTTGTAGGTCGACGGCGCATGGGTCAGCAGGCGGCCGTCGTCCGAGAACACCAGTTCCTCGGTGGTCAGCCAGCCCATGCCCTGGATGAAGCCGCCCTCGTTCTGGCCCAGGTCGATGGCCGGGTTCAGCGAGCGGCCGGCGTCGTGCAGGATGTCGGCGCGGGTGACCTTCATCTCGCCGGTCAGGGTGTCGATCAGCACCTCGCTGCAGGCTGCGCCATAGGCGAAATAATAGAACGGCCGGCCGGTGTGGGTGGCGCGGTCATAGTGGATCTTCGGCGTGGCGTAGAAGCCGGTGGCCGACAGCGACACCCGGCCCAGATGCGCCTGGCGGCAAAGTACGTCGAACGGGATCAGCTCGGCGCCGGCCCGCAGGCCCTCGGGCGTGAACACGACCTCGGTTTCGTCGCAGCCCCACTTCCCGGCGGCGAACTCAACCAGGCGCGCCTTGATCGTGTTGGCCGCATTGAGCGCCGCCATGCCGTTGAGGTCCGTGCCCGAAGAGGCGGCGGTGGCCGAGGTGTTGGGCACCTTGTCGGTGACGGTCGAGGTCACCTTCACATGGCCGATATCGACCTTGAAGGCCTCCGCCACGATCTGGGCCACCTTGACGAACAGGCCCTGCCCCATCTCCGTGCCGCCGTGATTCAGCAGGATCGAGCCGTCGGCATAGAGGTGGATCAGCGCCCCGGCCTGGTTCAGGTGGGTGGTGGTGAACGAGATGCCGAACTTCACCGGCGTCAGGGCCAGCCCCTTCTTCAGCACCGGGCTGCCCGCATTGAACACGTCGATCGCGGCCTGGCGGGCCTCGTAGTCGCAGGACCTCGCCAGCTCGGAGAGCAGTTGCGGTGCGACATTGTCCTCTACCACCTGATGATAGGGCGTCAGATCGCGCCCCTCGCCATAGAGATTGCGCTGGCGCACCAGCAACGGGTCCCACCCCGTGGCCTGGGCGACGGCGTCCATGACCCGCTCGATCGCCGCCATGCCCTGCGGACCGCCGAAACCCCGAAAGGCGGTATTTGACACCGTGTGGGTCTTGAAGCGATGCGAGACGATCTCGACAGCCGGCAAGAAGTAGCAGTTGTCGGCGTGGAACATCGCCCGGTCGTTGATGGCCATCGACAGATCGGTGGTCGAACCGCAGCGCGACGCCAGCTCAAGCGACAGGCCCGTCAGCCGTCCTTCGTCGTCGAAGCCGACGTCATAGGCGATCTCGAAGTCATGCCGCTTGCCGGTCATGACCATGTCCTCGTCGCGGTCGGGGCGGGCCTTGGCGGCGCGACCGGTCTTGACC
>JACMOF010000507.1 GCA_014378155.1 Caulobacter sp.
AGGGTGGCGATCGTCAGGCCGAGCGGGAAGCGGCGGGCGGGCGCGACGGCGGGAGCGGCCGCAGACATCGTGGCGGCCGGCCCCCGAGGCCTTGTTGGCGATCTGGGCGGCGACGATCAGGCCCTTGGCGGGGCGCATCAGGGCCAGGCTGGCGATCACCGTGACCGGCAGCCAGAACACCAGCATCAGCCAGGTCGGCCAGTGCCAGGCGAACATCGAAAACAGCGCCCCGAACGCGCACAGGAAGCCGGCGATCAGGATCACGAAGGTCGAGGCTCCGTCCCCCGGTTCGTGGGCCCCAAGGTCGAAGCCGCAGGCGTCGCAGGTCTTGGCCACCTTCAGGAACCCGTCGAACAGCATCCCCTCGCCGCAGTGCGGACAGCGGCCGGTCGCGCCGGCGAGGTAGGGGTTCACGCGGTTGGGGTGGGGGGCGGTCATGGGACTACTCCTTACACCGCAACGCGCGGACAGGCACATGGGCTTGTCCCCAATCAGACCCCAGAAACCAAAAAGGCCCGGAACGCCTTGCGACGGTCCGGGCCCTCTGGAGGCGCGGGCGCTAGTGGTGGGCGCCGAAGATCACATAGACGAAGGCGAACAGGAACAGCCAGACCACGTCCACGAAGTGCCAGTACCAGGCGGCGGCTTCGAAACCGAAGTGCTGCTTGGGCGTGAAGGCGCCGTTCATCAGACGGATCAGGCAGACGATCAGGAACAGGGTGCCGACGAACACGTGGAAGCCGTGGAAGCCGGTGGCCAGGAAGAAGGTCGAGCCGTAGAGGCCGGCATTGGCGGCGGCTTCCGAGTAGAACAGGTGCTCGCTATTGATATGGCTGTATTCATAGATCTGGATGGTGGTGAACAGCGCGCCCAGCAGGATGGTCAGGATCAGGCCCCACTTGGCGCCGTTGCGGTCGCCTTGCTGCAGGGCGTGGTGCGACCAGGTGATGGTGGTGCCTGACAGAAGCAAGGTGAGCGTGTTGACCAGCGGCAGCTGCCAGGGCGAGACGGCCTCGACGCCCGTCGGCGGCCAGGTGGCCCAGGCGGCGCGGACTTCCTCGATGCCCGACAGGGTGCGGTGGTGATGGAAGAGCGCCATCTCGAAGAAGATCCAGAACCAGGCGACGAAGAACATCACTTCCGAGGCGATGAACAACACCATGCCGTAGCGCAGGCCAATCGAGACGACGGGGGTGTGGTCGCCGGCGTTGGCTTCCTTGATGACGTCGCTCCACCAGCCGAAGAAGGTGTAGAGCACGCCCGAAATGCCTAGGGCGAACAGCCACCACTGGCCCTTGTCGATGCCGAAGACCCCGCCCTTGATCCAGGCGATCAGGCCGATAGCCATCATGGTGGCCGACAGCGAACCGACGAACGGCCAGGCGCTGGGGGGCAGGATGTGATAGTCGTGTTTGACGGCGCCTTGGGCCATGTGCGTGCTAACCCTATAATCCCTATAAGCGCGCCGGCCGGTTTTCCCCCTGCCGAAACGCCATGTGTGAAACGCTATAGCCCTGTCGGCGGCCTGCCGCCAAGGGGTTCGACGATGCGCGGCGTCGCCGCCGCCTGTTTCGCCCCCGCCGCGTCAGGCACGGCCGGGAAGAAGGTATAGGAGAGCGTGATTTCCGACTTTCCCTTGGTGTCGACGTCATCGACGAAACCGGGATCGACGAAATAGACCACCGGGAACTCGACCGTCTGGCCGGGCGCGATGGTTTGATTCGAAAAGCAGAAGCATTCCAGCTTCTGGAAATAGGGGCCGGCCTGCTCGGGCACGACATTGTAGATCGCCCGACCGGTCATGGGCTTGTCGCCGCGGTTGGTCACCTTGAAGAAGGCCAGGCCCGTATCGCCGATCCGGACGGTCTGGCTGGTCTGCAGGGCGGTGAAGTCCCAAGGCAGATTGCGGACATTGGCGTCGAAGCGAATCTCGATCTTGCGGTCGAGCACCTTGGTCGGCTTGGCCACGGCCTTGCGCACCGTGCCGTCAAAGCCCGTGGCCTGGCAGAACAGCTTGTAAAGCGGCACGGCGGCATAGGCCGCGCCGACCATGCCGAAGAAGGCCACGCCGCAGATCGCGGCGACCTTGAGGTGGCTGCGCTTGGCCGGACGCCCGGCCGTGCCGACCTTGTTGTCCTGCTCGATCTTGCGTCGGTCTTCGGGCTTGAGGCCGTCGTCAGAAGTGGGGCCCAACATTGCCTCCCAGCTTCACGAGGGTGACGACGAAGACCAGGATCACGAAGGCAACCAGGCCCAGGCCCAGGGCGATGTTACGGCCGCTGCGGGCCTTGGTGGCGGGATCGACGGGCTTGCGTGTCATGACAGCAGCTCCAGAGCTTTGAGGCCCAGCACGGCCTCGGCCAGCAGGGCGGCGAACAGGGCGAACAGATAGAGGATCGAGAAGGCGAACAGGTTCCGGGCGTGCTTGGCGTCGCCGACCACCACGCGTTGGCCAGGTTTGCCGCGCTTGGCCTCGGCCTCGCCGACCTCATAGAGGTCGCGGTCGGCGGGACGCGGATCAGCGGCGTCGCCGGCCGTGCTGCGGAAGACGCGCAGGGCCAGGGTCAGGAACACCAGGCCGCCCAGGCCCGAGACCGCCAGGTACAGCCACCCGCCCAGGCCCGTGAACACCGGGGCCAGGCACACCGGGATCAGCACCAGCGTATAGAGCAGGATCTGCTTGCGGGTTTCGCGTGCGCCCTTGACGACGGGCAGCATCGGCACGCCGGCCTTGGCGTAGTCGGTGCTGATATAGAGCGACAGGGCCCAGAAGTGCGGCGGGGTCCACAGGAAGATGATCAGCACCATCAGCCAGGCGTTCAGCGGCGCGTGACCGGTCGCCGCCGCCCAGCCGATCACCGGCGGCAGGGCCCCGGCCAGGCCGCCGATGACGATGTTCTGGGCCGTCCAGCGCTTGAGCCACATGGTGTAGACCACGGCGTAGAAGACGATGGTGAAGGCCAACAGGCCGGCGGCCAGCCAGTTGATCGCCATGCCCATCAGCATCACCGAGAGCAGGCTGAGCACCACGCCAAGCGTGGCGGCTTCCTCGCCCTTGACCAGGCCCATGGGCACCGGCCGGCCGCGCGTGCGGCGCATCTTGGCGTCGATGTCGGCGTCGTACCACATGTTCAGCGCGCCCGAGGCGCCCGCCCCGATGGCGATGCACAGCACCGCCACGGCGCCCAATAACGGGTGGATCGGCGTTCGGGCGGCCAGCATCCCGGTCAGGGCGGTAAACACCACCAGCGACATCACCCGCGGCTTCATCAGCTGGAAATAGTCCTGCCAACGGGCGTGGCGGACCGTATCGGTCGCCTCGTCGTCGGGGATCAGGACAGTGGGCTGGGCCATTTTACGAAAGGGTCGCTTGTCTACTTAAGGGTCGCGGGTTCTGGATGGGCGAAGGGCGCGGGCTGGATTTTCATCCGGCCCGCGCCCCCGCGTTTGCGTCTCTAGTCTATCAGGTTCAGTGGCTGTCGGCCTTGATCACCGGCGGGTCGCTGAACTGGTGGAAGGGCGGCGGCGACGACAGGGTCCATTCCAGGGTGGTGGCGCCTTCGCCCCACGGATTGGCCTCGGCCGGGCGACGACGGATGGCGGCCTCGATCAGGATGACCAGGAACACCAGCACGCCCACCGCGGTGATCGCGTAGCCCACCGACGAGACGTAGTTCCAGTGCGCGAAGGCGACCGGATAGTCCACATAGCGGCGCGGCATGCCCTGCAAGCCCAGGAAGTGTTGCGGGAAGAAGATCACGTTGACGCCGACGAACATGATCCAGAACTGAAGGCAGCCCAAGAACTCGTTGTACTTCACGCCCCACATCTTCTCGAACCAGTAGAAGAAGCCGGCGAAGATGGCGAACACCGCGCCCAGCGACAGCACGTAGTGGAAGTGGGCGACCACGTAATAGGTGTCGTGCAGGCTGTAGTCGATGCCGGCGTTGGACAGCACGACGCCGGTCACGCCGCCGACGGTGAACAGGAAGATGAAGCCGATCGCCCACAGCATGGGGGTCTTGAAGCTGATCGAGCCGCCCCACATCGTGGCGATCCACGAGAAGATCTTCACGCCGGTGGGCACCGCGATGACCATGGTGGCGGCCACGAAATAGGCCCGCAGGTTGATGCTCATGCCGACGGTGTACATGTGGTGAGCCCACACGATGAAGCCGACGAAGCCGATGGCGACCATGGCGTAGGCCATCGCCAGATAGCCGAAGATCGGCTTCTTGGAGAAGGTCGAGACGATGTGGCTGATGATGCCGAAGCCTGGCAGGATCAGAATGTACACTTCCGGGTGACCGAAGAACCAGAACAGGTGCTGGAACATGACGGGGTCGCCGCCGGCGGCCGGGTCGAAGAAGTGGGTGCCGAAGTTGCGGTCGGTCAGTAGCATGGTGATGGCGCCAGCCAGCACGGGCAGCGACAGCAGCAGCAGGAAGGCGGTAATCAGCACCGACCAGGCGAACAGCGGCATGCGGTGCAGGGTCATGCCCGGGGCCCGCATGTTGAAGATCGTGGTGATGAAGTTGATCGCGCCGAGGATCGACGAGGCGCCGGCCAGGTGGAGCGCCAGGATCGCCAGGTCCATCGACGGGCCGGTGTGGCCGGTGGTCGACAGTGGCGGATAGATCGTCCAGCCGCCGCCAAACCCGCGCCCTGGGCCGCCGTCGACGAACATCGAGGTCAGCAGCAGGCACCAGGCGGCGACCAGCAGCCAGAACGACACGTTGTTCATCCGCGGGAAGGCCATGTCCGGCGCGCCGATCATGATCGGCACGAACCAGTTGCCGAAACCGCCGATCATCGCCGGCATGACCATGAAGAAGATCATGATCAGGGCGTGGGCGGTGACGACCGCGTTGTAGCCGTGCTTGGACGATTCAACGATCCCGATGTTTTGGAAACGACCACCGCTGACCGTTTGCATGAAGACATCGAGCGAACCGCCCGGCCTGAAAACTTGGATGCCCGGCTCGGCCAGCTCCCAGCGGATCAGGCCCGACAGCAGACCGCCCACCAGGCCCGCCATGATGGCGAAGATGATGTAAAGCGTGCCAATGTCCTTGTGGTTCGTCGACCCGAACCAGCGGGCGATGAAGGGCGGCTTGTGATCAGCGTCGTCGTGCGCATCGTGCGCGTCGTGATGATCGATGTCAGCGGCGTGAGCCATCGGACTTAATCCTGCAATCGTATCTTAGACCGCCGGCGCGGCGGGAGCCGCGGCCGGAGCGGATGCGGGGGCGGTCGCGACCGGGGTCACCGTGGCGGTCGCCGGAGCGGCTGCGGTGGCGGGTGCGGCGGGCGGCGCGGTCTTGGACTTCACCCAGACGTCGAAGTCGGCCTGGCTGACGACATGAATCTCGATCGGCATGTTCGAGTGTTCGACGCCGCAGAGTTCCGAACACTGACCGTAATAGACGCCGATGGTGTCTGCCTTGAACCAGGTTTCGTTCAGGCGGCCGGGGATGGCGTCGGTCTTCAGGCCGAAGGCCGGCAGGGCGAAGGCGTGGATCACGTCGGCGCCGGTGACCTGGACGCGGATGACCTGGTTGACCGGAACGACCAGCGGCTTGTCGGCGGCCAGCAGGTAAGGCACGCCCTTGGCGGCGGCCTCTTCCTTCTTCAGCGGCACCGAGGTGATCTCGCTGATCTTCTGGTCGGGATATTCGTAGCCCCAATACCACTGGTAGCCAGTGGCCTTCACCGTCATGTACGGCTTGGGCATGTCGTTGTAGGCGAACAGCAGCCGGAACGAGAAGATCGCGATCACCATCAGGATGACCACCGGGACGA
>JACMOF010000508.1 GCA_014378155.1 Caulobacter sp.
CCCGACCCGCACATCATCAGGGGCATCGTAACGGACCAAACAGGCCGCCTGCAGCAGCGACGTACCCATCCGGTGAAGACCGCGCGGGGATCTAAGCGGCGCGTCCAACCCAGGCGAGGGGCCGCCAGTTCCAGGGCAGCAGCTCGTCGAGCTGCTGGCTGGGGTGCTCGGCGATGCGGGCCAGGACGTCGGCCAGCCAGGCTTGAGGATCGACATCGTTCAGCTTGGCGGTGACGATCAGGCTGTACATCACCGCCGCGCGCTGGCCGCCGCGATCAGAACCGCAGAACAGCCAGGACTTTCGCCCCATGGCGACGCCGCGCAGAGCGCGCTCGGCGGCGTTGTTGCTCAGGCAGACGCGGCCGTCGTCGAGGAAGCGCGTGAACGCGGTCCAGCGCTTGAGCATGTAGTCGAAGGCCCGCGCCAGGTCGTGGCCGCGTGCGAGCTTGGCGCGCTGCTCGCGCATCCAGATCTCCATCTCGGCGACCAGCGGAGCGCTGAGCTCCCGCCGCGCCGTCAGGCGTTGACCAGCGTCCTGGCCGTTGATCCCCCGCTCGATCTCGAACAGCGCGTCGATCCGCTGGACCATGTCCAAAGCGATCGGCGAGATCACCGCCGGCGCCGCGCCACGAGCCTTGCGGCGGGCGTTCTGCTCCAGGTCGGCCAGCACGAAGAACGGCCGGCGCGCATGCGCCCAGCACGCGGCCTCAAGGATGGGCCCCGGCGTTCGCCCCGCCTCATAGAGCTTGCCGTAACCGCCATAGGCGTCGGCCTGGAACAGGCCGGCATAGCCAGACAGATGCGCCTGGGGGTGCTCGCCGCCCCGATCGCGCGAGTAATAGAACACCGCGCCCGGCGGGGCCGCTCCGGCGAACGGCTTGTCGTCGCGCACATAGACCCAGAGCCTGGCGATGTCGGTCTTGCCCTTGGCCAGCACAGGAACCGTGGTGTCGTCACCGTGCAATCGCTCGGCGGCCAGGACGTGAGCCTCCAGCCGCTGGAACAGTGGCGCCAGCACCGCGGTGCAGGCCCCGACCTGATCGGCCAGGGTCGACAGGCGCAGCGGCACGCCCTCGCGAGCATAGCGGTCAGCCTGGCGGTTGAGCGGCTGATGCTGACCAAACTTCTCGAACAGGATCATCGCCAGCAGGCTGGGCCCCGCCCAGCCCCGGGCGATCACATGGAACGGGGCCGGCGCCTGGCCGATGGCCTCGCAGTCGCGGCAGCTAAACTTCTCGCGCACGTGCGCGATGACCTTCCAGGATCGGGGCACGATCTCCAGGGTCTCGGTGACGTCCTCGCCCAGCTTCGACAGCCGCCCGCCGCCGCAGCAGGCGCAGGCGGTTGGACCTGGAACGATCACCCGCTCACGCGGCAGGTGCTCGGGGAAGGGCTGGCGCGAGGGCCGCTTGCGGCTGAAGGCGGCCACCGTCGTGGTCCGCGCCGCCGCCATCTCGGCGGCCAGTTCGTCCTGCGTCGCCGAAGCCTCCAGTTCCTCAAGTTGCAGCTCCAGCTGATCCAGAAGTCGCGCCGTGCGCTCCGAGCCAGGACCGAAGCGTTCGCGATTGAGCTTCTGGATCTGGAGCCTCAGATGGGCGATCAGCGCCTGGTCGTCAGACTGCCGAGCCAGGGCCTCCGCGGCCTCCGCCCGAGCGACCAGGAGCGCCGCCTTCAGCGCTTCGATATCGTCCGGCAGATCTGCGAGGTCGGCGTCCATGACCGCGATGGAATCATAAATTCCGCCGCTTGTGGCGCCCCTAAATGCAGGCCGATCCAACTATTTTCGGCTATCCGGCGGCGGCCGGACGCCAGGTGTGCTGGGGGTTTCGCCAGTCGATGCCCTCCAGCAGATACGACATCTGCCCGGCCGTCAGGGCCACGGCGCCCTGGGCGCTGAGCGGCCACACGAACCGCCCCCGATCCAGCCGCTTGGCGTAGAGCGACAGCCCCAGGCCGTCGTGCCACAGCGCCTTGATCAGCGAGCCGCCACGCCCCCGGAACACGAAGACGTCGCCGGCGAACGGATCGCGGCCCAGGCCCTCCTGCACCAGCAGCGCCAGGCCCTGCATGCCCTTCCTCATGTCCGTATGTCCCGCCGCAATCCACACCCGCACCCCCGAGGCGACCCCGATCATCGCAGGGCCCGCAGCGTCGCGGCGATCAGCGTGGCCGACGCGGCGGCGTTGATGCTCACCCGCGCGCCGCCGGCCAACTCCACGACGATCGCCGGATGCGCACCCGAGGCGAGCGGCGCCGGGTCATCGACCAGTACGGCCGGCGCAAACGCCGGTCCGCCGCCGATCTCGGCCAGCGCCTCGCGTCGCCACTTGTAAACCAGGCTGGTCGAAACCTCGGACTGCCGCGAAACATCGGCGACCACGGCCCCGGGCGCAAACGC
>JACMOF010000054.1 GCA_014378155.1 Caulobacter sp.
AGGCACGCCCATCCAGACAGCAAGAAAAATGGCGGGGCGCCCGGCCGTGATGGATGCAAGACCTCGCCCGTCTGATAGCCGACGGGCGCATGCAGCAGCGTGTCCAGAAGCGCGATTTCGCTGTCCTGCACGCCGAACGCCTGTAATCGGCGCGTGAAGCTGCGCTCGGTTGACGTCAACGTGGAATGAGAGTTAGCGCTCACCACGGCTCAGTCCTCTAGCGAGCTTCACAGCAACGCCGGATGCAGTATTTTTCCGAACCCTCGTTTGCGCATACTCGCTCCAACACTTGGCGAGCCCCGTCCCGAACATACCCTGTGCCGATGCGAGAGCTAGGTCGAGTCGGAATGGGCGGTGGCGTTGCTTTTTTCCTTGGACCGGAATGCTATGATGTTCTGAACACAGCGAGGGACGATGGCGACGCTTGCGGGAGCGATGAACGGCCCAGGCGCGGATCGCTTGTCAGCGTTGCCCTGGGAGCAGACGCCGCTGGGTCCGCGCGCGGGCTGGCCGGGTAGCCTCCGCGCCGCCATCGACCTCATGTTGGGCGCCGGCGCGCCGTGCGCCCTGTTCATCGGTCCACAGCTGGTGCAGATGCACAACCTCGCTTTCGACGCCCTCTATCGCGATGGTTCGGCGGCCACCCGCGCCCTGGGCCGATCCCTCAAGCGGGATGACCCGGACAGCAGCCTGGCCAAGGCGGCGGGCGAGGTGTTCGCTGGGCGCAGCATCCTGCTGGCCAGCCAAGGCTGGACGATCGGCGCATCGCCGGGGACGCCAGCGTTCAATCTGTCCTGCGCCCCGATCCGCGACGAGAGCGGGCAGGTGGGCGCGATGCTGGTGCTGGCCTTTCCAGTGACCAGTCCAGCCAGGCTCGACGCGGGCGCGTCCATCAGCGAACTGCAGCATCGCGTGCGCAATCTCTTGGCCGTGGTCAGGTCGCTGGTCGCGCGAAGCGCGGAGAGCAGCGACACGGTGGAGGATCTGGCCGCCCACCTGGACGGCCGCATCGCCGCCGTGGCGCGCGTCCAAGGCGTGCTGTTGCGCAATCCCCATGCGGGTGTCGATCTCGAAGGCATGATCCGCGACGAGCTGTTGACCCAGAGCGCCGATCAGGACCGGCTGAACCTTGGCGGACCCGAGATCGTCTTGCCGCCCAAGGCCGCTGACCTGATGACGCTGGCGATCCACGAGCTGGCGACCAACGCCACGAAATTCGGCGCCCTGTCCCAAGCCTCGGGAAAACTCGACATCACCTGGAAGCTGGATCAGGCTGGAGCGCGAGGGCAACAACTCGAACTGGTGTGGATGGAGTTGGGCGTCGCGATCGCCAGCCAGGCTCCGCGTCGGCAGGGTTTCGGAACTAATCTGCTGAAACGTCGACTACCCTACGAACTCTCGGGCGAAGCCGACATAGAGTTTCGCCCTGGCGGCGTGGTTTGTCGGATCGCCTTCCCGCTCGCGCCCGTCGCCGCGATGGGGTCCTCAAGTGTGTGGGGCGTGACGACGACGGCGGGGGACGACGCATGACGACTTCAAAGAGCCTTGCTGGCATGGACGTGCTGCTGGTCGAGGACGACTACTATCTCGCCGATGACACCCGCCGGGTCTTGGCGGCGGCGGGCGCCAATGTCGCCGGCCCCTATGCGCGCGTGGCCGAAAGTCTCTCACGCGTGGCGCAAGGCCGGGTTGATTGCGGCGTCCTGGACATCAATTTGGGTGAGGGGCCTTCGTTTATCATGGCCCGCGCGCTGAAGCAGCGCGACGTGCCCTTCGTGTTCGCCACCGGCTATGGGCGAGAGGTCCTGCCCGACGATTTCAACGAGGTGGAGTTGCTTGAAAAGCCGGTGGATCCCCGGCTGCTGATCGACGCTGTCGCCAGAGCCTGCCGCAAGCATGAGACCTCGGAAGTCTGAGCCTCGGCGCGGCGAGCCTCAGCGGCCAAGGGGCGGGCGTCAGGATCATCCGCGCTCCGCCAAGAACAGCGACTTCAACTGTCAAACATCCACGGGCTTGATCAAGATCGTGACGTCCTTGTACCTCGTCGGAATGGAATCCTGCTCGTATCCGGTGGCGAAAACATACGGAGCGCCGAAGTTCGTGAGCATGCCGGCCAGTGGATAGACCATCTCCCCGCGCAGGTTGATATCCAGCACCGCGCCATCCACCGGCGTGGTCTCGATCAACGCGATGGCCTGCGCCGGTTGACCGATGGGGCCGACCACCTCGGCGCCGAGGTCGGTCAGCGCGTTGGCCAGGATGTCGGCCAGCAGATACTCGTCCCCGACTACGCGCTGGGCTCGCACGTCGCGGCGCTGGGGCTAAGCTTCGCGCGGGACGGCGGCTTTGGCGGGGCCTTCGCCCAGGGCGCGTTCGTGGGTGAGCATGGCAGTTGGAACCGGCAGGACCTCTCTGGCTACAAGGTCGTCTGGGTCCCGTTCTCGGGTGGCAAGCCGGAGGGCAAGCCGGTCGACTTCGTCACAGGCTTTCTCGACCAGAACGGCCATGCGCGCGGCGGCCCTGTGGGTGTCGCCTTCGATCCGAAGAAGCGGATCCTGCTGATCGCCGAGAATCTCTCCAACACGGTCTGGCGAGTCGCTCCGGGGCAGTGAAGGACGGCAAGCGGCGGAGATGCATCCAGACGGGGGCGGGCGCGTATTCCAGTGAGCGGAATGACGTGCAGGAGGCCGCGCCGCACTTGCTTAGCTTGTCGCGGCGCCTACATGCCCGATGCCGGTCTCCGGCAGGAGACTGAAATGATCGGCGCTTTGGCGAGAAACTCGAACCTGTTTTCGCTCTCGCGGGTCGCGGGCTTGCTCGTGGCGAGCGGCTTGGCGTTTTCAGCGTCCCCGGTTGGAGCGCAAGCCTTGCCCGAAGGCGCCGCCTCGACGGTCGTCGAAAGCGTGGCGCAAGTCCCCGCCAACGAGCAGCTTGGTTATGATCCGCTCGAGCGCGTCAACCGCGCCAGCTATGGCTTCAGCATGGGGGTGGACCGAGCCTTGATCGGCCCGATCGCTCGCGGGTACATGAAGGTGACGCCGACCCCGGTGCAACATCGCGTCAGCGCGGTGGTCTATAATCTGGGCGAGCCCAGCACCGCCTTGAACGACATCCTGCAAGGTCACCCCAAGCGCATGGGCGTCACCAGCTCGCGTTTCCTGATCAATTCGACGATCGGCCTGCTGGGCCTGTTCGATGTGGCCGCCAAGCTGGGCCTGCCGCCGCACGACGCTGATTTTGGCCAGACCTTCGGCCGCTATGGGGTCAAGGCCGGCCCCTATCTCTATGTGCCGATCATGGGGCCGCTGCATTTCCGCGAGGGCGTGGGCCGGGTATTCGACTTCGCGACCGATCCGGTGGCCATGGTCGGCGGCGGCTGGAAGACCACTTTCGGCGCGACCCGCCTGGTCGCCCAAACCGTCGATACGCGCAGCAGCGCCGACAACGCCTTCCGGGCGCTGGACGACTCGCTCGACCCCTACGTAGCCGCGCGATCCGCCTATGGACAGCATCGCGAGGCCCTGGTGCGCGAGGCCACGGGCGAGGTTCAGGTTTTGCCGGACTTCGATGACGCGCCGCCCGCCAATGCGCCCGCCACGCTGAGCCCGACAGGAAAACCATGACCGATCTGGAAGCGACCTCCATGAAATCCCACCCCACGCGCCGCATGGCCGTTGCCGCCCTCGCCGGCCTCGGCGTGCTGTGGCAGGCCACGCCCGGCCTGGCGCAAGCGAGCCGCAGCCCGCAAGCTGAGCAGTTTGTGCAGGTCAAGGCCCAGCGCGTCATTGGCGTGCTAGCCGACAAGGGCCAGAACGTCGCGCAGAAGAAGGCGACCTTCCACGCGGCGATCGACGATCTGGCCGACGTGCCGAAGATCACCAATTTCGTATTGGGCAAGTATGCCCGGACGATCACGCCGGACCAGCGCCAGCGCTTCTCCGCCGCGTTCCGCGTCTATGCCGAGGGCGTCTATCAGAACCGGATCGACGACTATCACGGCGAGACACTGAAAGTGACGGGCTCGACCGTTCGCAAGCCGGGCGACGTGATCGTCAATACCGTGATTTCCGGCGGCCAGGTGGGTCAGCCCGTGCCGGTGGCCTGGCGGGTGATGGGCGGCGGAGCGTCGTGGAAAGTGGTCGATGTGCAGTTCAAGGGGGTCTGGCTGGCCATCACCCAGCAGCAGGACTTCGTTTCGACGATCGATAACGCCGGCGGCAATGTCGACGTGCTGATTTCACAGCTGCAGCGCGACGCCCGGCGTCCCGCCGCGCGCAAATAGACCAAGACCGGGGCGGGCCGTTCGGGCGGCCGCCCCGCTGGCTTCGAAAGGATATGGGCTTGCGCGAACAATGGGCCGAGACCCTGATGGGTCTCCTCGTGATCGTCCTCGCGGCGGGGTTTCTGGTCTACTCGCTGAGCGTGGGCGACGTGGGAACCAAGCCGGGCGGCTATGAGGTGACGGCCAGGTTTGGCCAGGTCGGTTCGTTGGCGCCGGGCTCCGCCGTCAGCGTGGCGGGGGTCAAGGTCGGCACTGTTTCGGAAATCAGACTGGATCCGAAGAGTTTCCTGGCCGTCGCCAAGCTGAGCCTGGACAACGACGTCAAGCTGCCGGCCGATTCCACCGCCAAGGTGACCAGCGACAGCCTGCTGGGCGGCGTTCACGTATCGATCGCGCCAGGCGGAGCGATGGAGAACATCAAGCCGGGCGGCGAGATCGAGAACACCCAAGGCGCCGTGGATCTGTTCGGGCTGATCGGCTCGGTGATGCGACCGCAGGGCGCCGCTACCGAGGCTGCGCCGACCGCGACGCCCGCCGTTCCAGCCGCCGCGACCGTGCCGGCGGAAAGCTACTGAGATGACCGCCGGTGTCGCGGCGCTCCCCGCCGTCTTCAAACCCTTCCGCGTCATCGGACACTCGACACTGGCCGCTCTGCGCATGGTGGGCTCGGTCGGGGTGTTCGCGCTGCGCGGCCTGATCTCGGTATTCACCCTGCCGTGGTTTCCCCAGCAGTTCTTGCGCCAGTTGGTCGCCATCGGCTTCTTCTCGCTGCCGGTGGTGGGACTGACGGCGATCTTCACCGGGGCCGCCCTAGGCCTGAACATCTATACCGGCGGCGGGCGGTTCAACGCCGAGCAGGTGATGCCGCAGATCGTCGCCTTGGGGATCACGCGCGAGCTCGGACCCGTGCTGGCGGCCCTGATGCTGGCCGGCCGGGTCTCGGCGGCCATCGCGGCCGAGATCGGGGCCATGCGGGCCACCGAGCAGATTGACGCCATGCGCACGCTCTCGACCGATCCGTTTCGTTACCTGGTCGCGCCGCGCCTGCTGGCCGCGACCCTGGTGCTGCCGCTGCTGACCCTCGTCGCCGACATCATCGGCGTGGCCGGCGGCTGGCTGGTGGCGGTGCGGATACTGGACTTCAACTCGACGGTCTACATCCGCAACACCGCCAATTTCCTGCAGCTGTGGGACGTCGGGTCGGGCCTGATCAAGGCGGCCGTGTTTGGCTTCATCGTGGCGCTGATGGGCTGCTATCACGGCTATAGCGCCAACGGCGGGGCGCGCGGGGTCGGCCGGGCGACCACCCATGCGGTGGTGTCGTCAGCCATCCTGATCTTCGCCTCCGACTATTTCCTCACAACCCTGTTCACCCGCGCATGACTGACATCGCCAAACTTGAGTGGCGGAGTGTCCGCAAACGGTTCGACGGCGGCGCGCCGGTGCTGGACGGACTGGATCTCAGTGTCGCCGCCGGCCGTTCGCTGGTGATCATCGGCGGCTCGGGCCAGGGCAAGTCCGTGACCATCAAGGTGGCCATGGGCCTGATGCAGGCCGACGCCGGCCAGGTGCTCGTCGATGGCCAGAACATCAACGCCCTGGGTGGCAAGGCGCGGCGCGAATTGTTCTCGCGCATCGGCGTGCTGTTCCAGGGCGCGGCCCTGTTCGACAGCCTCAGCGTCTGGGAGAACGTCGCCTTTCGCCTGATCAACGCCGACGGCGTGTCCCGCAAGGACGCCAAGGAACGGGCCATCGAGGCGCTGGGCCGTGTTCGGCTGGGCGCCGGCGTCGCCGACTCCTATCCCTCGTCGCTGTCTGGCGGCATGCAGAAGCGGGTCGGCCTGGCGCGGGCCGTGGTGACCAATCCCGAGATCCTCTTTTTCGACGAGCCGACGACAGGCCTGGACCCCATCACCTCGGCGGCGATCAACGAGCTCATCGTCGATCAGGTTCGGGGCCTGGGCTGCACGGCGGTGTCGATCACCCACGACCTGGCTTCGGCCCGGACGATCGGCGACCAGATCGCCATGCTGCACGACGGAAAGATTGTCTGGACCGGCTCGCCCGCCGAGCTGGACCTTACCGACAATCCCTATGTGCGCCAGTTCGTGGACGGGCGCTCCCTCGGCCCCATGACGAGCGCGGTCTAGGCGACAGCGCGCCTTTCGTTGGCGGTCGCGCTCGTGGCGGTCGTCGTCGGCTGACACGGTCATGCTGGATATTGGCGAGATCTCGTTCGCCAGCCTCCGCGACCAGACCGATCGCACCTTCGCCCAGTTGGCCCAGGACAAGAGGCTGGACCTCTTCGTCAGTATCGCCCCGGCCCTGCCGCGCTCAATGTACACCGACGACAAGCGCCTGCAGCAGGTGAAGAACCTGCTGTCCAACGCCCCCAAATTCACCCGGGTAGGTTCGGTGAGCCTCCCCATCGCCCCCGCCGACGACCGCTGGGCGCTGGGCAAAAACCACCTGCACAAGG
>JACMOF010000509.1 GCA_014378155.1 Caulobacter sp.
GCCGGCCGTCGCCGGTCGGGCCATGGGCAAGTTCATGCAGATCCGCGACGCCATGGTCTTCGCCATCGTGCCGCCGGCCGTGCCGGAACTGGGCACCTCCTCGGGCTTCGACTTCCAGCTACAGGACATCGGCGGCGTCGGTCACGAGGCCCTGCTGGCGGCGCGCAACCAGGTGCTCGGCATGGCGGCAAAAGACCCGGCCCTGGCCGGCGTCCGCCCCAACGGCCAGGACGACACCCCGCAGCTGAAGATCGACATTGACCAGGCCAAGGCCGGGGCGATGGGCCTGACCACGGCGGACATCAACGCCGCGCTGAGCACCGCCTGGGGCGGGGCCTATGTGAACGATTTCATCGACCGGGGCCGGATCAAGAAGGTCTATGTCCAGGCCGACGCGCCCTATCGCATGCGGCCCGAGGACCTCAACAACTGGTACGTCCGCACCGGCAGCGGCGCGATGGCGCCGTTCAGCGCCTTCGCCACCACCCGCTGGGTCTACGGTTCGCCGCGCCTGGAGCGCTATAATGGCCTGTCGTCGATGAACATCCAGGGAGCCCCAGCCCCGGGCAAGAGCTCGGGCCAGGCCATGGACGCCATGGAAAAGATCGCCGCCCAGCTGCCCCAGGGCATCAGCTTCGAATGGACCGGCCTGTCGGCCCAAGAGCGCGAGTCGGGCAGCCAGGCGCCCGCCCTCTATGGCGTCTCGATCCTGGTGGTCTTCCTGCTGCTGGCGGCGCTTTATGAGAGCTGGTCGATCCCGCTGTCGGTGATCCTGGTCATTCCACTGGGCATCGTCGGCGCCCTGCTGGCCACCACCCTGCGCGGCCTGTCCAACGACATCTACTTCCAAGTGGGCCTGCTGACGACCATGGGCCTGGCGTCCAAGAACGCCATCCTGATCGTCGAGTTCGCCAAGGATCTGCACGAAAAGGGCATGGACCTGGTCGAGGCCACGGTGGAGGCCGTGCGCATCCGTCTGCGGCCGATCATCATGACCTCGCTGGCCTTCATCTTCGGCGTGTTGCCCTTGGCGATTTCGAACGGGGCTGGATCCGGCAGCCAGCACGCCATCGGCACTGGCGTGATCGGCGGCATGATCTCGGCCACCGTCCTGGCGATCTTCTTCGTCCCGTTGTTCTTCGTGATCGTCGAACGGATTTTCAAACCCAAGCCGCGCCATTTCGCCGAGACGCCTGTCACCCCGGCCGAGGGCCACTGAGATGAACTTGCGTAGCCTGACCCTGGCCCTCGTGGCCGCCTCGGCCCTCGGCGCCTGCACCCTAGCCCCCGCCACCGTGCGTCCGGCCCTGGCGGTCGACAACGCCTGGCCCATCGGGGCGGCCAATACCGGCTCGACGGTGACCGCCGCCGACCTGGGCTGGCGCGAGGTGTTCGAAGACCCGCGCCTGCAAGGCGTCATCGAGATGGCCCTCAGCAACAACCGCGACCTGCGGGTGGCGGTGCTGAACATCGAGCGGGCCCGCGCCCAGTACCGCATTCAGCGCGCGGCGCTCATTCCGGGCATCGACGCCTCGGCGATGGGGACCCGAGGCCAGAGCTCATCGTCGCAAACGGCCAATATCCCCGGCGTGGCGGTCGGTCGCGACATCGAGAGCTACTCGGCCGGCGTCGGCGTCACGTCCTACGAACTGGACATTTTCGGCCGCGTGCGCAGCCTCAAAGACGCGGCGCTGCAGAGTTATCTGGCCACCCGCGAAAACAGCCGCGCGGTGCAGATCAGCCTGATCGCCCAGACGGCCGGCACGTGGCTGACCCTGGCCGCCGACCAAGACCTGCTGGCCCTGTCGCAAGAGACCCTGTCCACCCGCGACCAGTCCATGACCCTGATCCGCCGCCGCTTCGAGGCCGGCGCGATCTCGCAGCTGGACGTGCGCGAGGCCGAGACCCTGGTCGAGAACGCCCGCTCCGACGTGGCGACCTACCTGGCCCAGGTCGAGCAGGACAAGAACGCACTGCGGCTGGTGGTCGGCGCCGATGTGCCGAGCGACCTGCTGCCGGCCGGCGGGCTGGTCACCGCCCAGATCCTGCCCGACCTGCCGGCTGGCCTGCCTTCGGACGTGCTGACCCGTCGCCCCGACGTGCTGGCCGCCGAGCACGGCCTGGCCGGCGCCAACGCCAATATCGGCGCGGCCCGCGCGGCCTTCTTCCCCAGCATCAGCCTGACCGGCCAGACCGGCGTGGCCAGCAACGATCTGGGCGGCCTGTTCGACAGCGGCAGCGGCGCCTGGGGCTTCACGCCGCGCATCAGCCTGCCGATCTTCAACGGCGGGGCCAATATGGCCAATCTCGACAGCGCCAAGGCCGGCCGCGACATCGCCATAGCCCAGTACGAACGGGCCGTGCAGACCGCGTTCCGCGAAGTCTCCGTCGGCTTGGCCGTCCAGGCCACCATCCAGGACCGGGTCGGCTCGCAGGAGCGCCTGGTCGCCGCCGCCAACGACACGGTCCGTCTGTCGCGGGCCCGCTACGGCGCGGGGATCGACAGCTCGCTCAGCCTGCTCGACTCCGAGCGCACGCTCTATACGGCCCAGAAGGGCTTGATCAACACCCGCCTGGTGCGCGCCACCAACCTGGCCACCCTCTACAAGGCC
>JACMOF010000510.1 GCA_014378155.1 Caulobacter sp.
GAAGCCCCAGAACACGGCGGTTCGGTCGCGGATCAGCCGGAAACGCTCGGCGGCGATGGCGTCAGCGAGCATCGGCGGCGTTCCCGGTCTTGAGGTCAGAGTCTTCCAGCGCGCCCAGATAGGCGCTCTCCAGATCGGCCTCGCGCCAGCGGGCCTCGGTGATCTCGACGCCGGCCTCGACCAGGGCGCGGATCAGGGCGGGGGTCTCGGCGCGGGGCAGGTCGGCCAACACGGCGTCGGAACCGTCGGGCGCGCCACGATCGCCGAGCACGGCCAAGGCCTTGTCGATCGGCGTCACCGATAGCCGCAGCCGCGCGCGGCCGCCCGTTAGGCTCTCGACCGAGCCCTCCGAGGCCAACCTACCCTTGGACAGGATCGCCACCCGGTCACAGACCCGGCGCACCTCGTCCAACTGGTGGCTGGCCAGTATAATGGTCACGCCCTCCCTGTCGGCCAGATCGCGGATCAGGGCCCGGATCTCCTGGATGCCGGCAGGGTCCATGCCGCTGGTCGGCTCGTCCAGGATCACGAGTTCAGGGCGGGTGAAGAAGGCCGCCGCCAGGCCCAGCCGCTGCTTCATGCCCACCGAGAAGCCGCCGGTCTTGCGGTCGGCCGCGCCGCCGAGGCCCACCCGCTCAAGCCAATACTCGATGTCGGCGCCCGCCGCGCCGCTTTCCAGCGCCAGCATCTTGAGGGTGTCGCGGGCGGTCAGATAGGGCGGATAGCGCGGGGTCTCGATCATCGCGCCGACCCGGCGCAGTGAGGCCGTGCCGCCGGCGCTGGCGCCGAACAGCTTCGCCGAGCCACTGGTGGGTCGCACCAGGCCCAAGGCGATGCGAAACAAGGTGCTCTTGCCCGCGCCGTTGGGACCCAGCACGCCGAACACGCCCCCGGCCGGGATGCTCAGCGACAGCCCGTCCAGGGCGCGCACCGCGCCATAGGTCTTGGTCAGGGCCTCGGCCTCCAGGGCGAAACTCATGGACAGCCGATTTCGGCGTTGGTCATGGCGGCGACTCCCTGCGACACGCGGGGACTATGGCCGGGCGGAGCGGGCCCGCCAAGTTAAGTCGCGGTCATGCGTAGCGCCGTCACATGACTGAGCTATAGACCAAGGGGCTTGAGTTGGAGGCGCTTGATGTTCGCTGCTCATCGTTGGTTCGCCCTGGTTCTGGCCCTGACGCTGGGCGCATGCGCGACGTCCGCGCCGTCGCCACCCAAGTCAGCCCTGACCATCCTGGTGTCACTCGACGGCTTTCGGCCCGACTATCTGGACCGGGGCGAGACCCCGACCCTTAGCGCCCTGGCCGCCGACGGCGTGCGCGGCGCGATGCGGCCGTCGTTTCCCAGCCTGACCTATCCGAACCACTACACCCTGATCACCGGCAAGCGCCCGGACCACAATGGCGTGGTCGACAACACCATGGAGGACGCCGAAATTCCCGGCGTCGCCTTCAAGATGTCGAACCACCAGGCGGTCAGTGACGGGCGTTGGTGGAGCCAGGCAACGCCGCTCTGGGTGACCGCCGAACGCCAGGGCGTTCACGCTGGCACGCTGTTCTGGCCTGGCTCGGAGTCGGAGATCGAGGGCGTTCGGCCCAGCCGCTGGCAGGTGTTCGACGAGAAGCTCGCCTCGAACGACAGAGTCGACACCCTGCTGTCCTGGATCGATTTCGACGCACCCAAGCTGGGCTTCACCACCCTCTATTTCGATGTCGTCGATACCCAGGGCCACCATTACGGCCCGGTCTCGCCGGAGGTGAACACCGCGATCGTCGAGGTGGACACGGCCGTGGCGCGCCTGGTGGCGGGCCTGAAGGCGAGGGGACTCTACGACACCACCAATATCGTCGTCGTCGCCGACCACGGCATGGCGCCCCAACCGCTGAGCAAGTTGGTTGATCTGGCGACGATCGTTGATCCCCCCAAGGTGCGCCTGGTCGGCACGGGATCGGTCGTCGGCGTTCGGCCGCTGGTCGGGCACGAGGCCGAGGTGCGCGCGGCACTGCTCAAGCCCATCCCCCACCTGACCTGCTGGGAGAAGGCCAAGATCCCGGCCCGTTTTGGTTACGGCGCCAATCCCCGTGTTCAGCCGATCGTCTGCCTGGCCGAAAAGGGCTGGTACTTCACCACCGCGACCTCGATCAAGAAACGCTGGGATGAGCATCCGCGCGACGGCGGCGCGCATGGTTACGATCCTGCCGACTCCGACATGCGCGCGGTGTTCGTCGCCCACGGCCCAGCCTTTCGGCCCGGCGTTGTCCTGCCGGTGTTCGACAATGTCGCTGTCTATCCGTTGCTGACGCGCTTGATCGGCGTTCGGGGCGAGAAGGGCGATGGGCGGATCTGGCCGATCGGGCCGGCGCTGCGCTAGAGCATTTTTCGAGCGAAGTGGTTCCGGTTCGCGTGAAGAAAAATGCGTCAAAACAGAAGATTAGAGCTCACGGCCTGACGCAGTCAGGTCGGGAAATGCTCTAGGCGCGCCAGCCGAATTCCGCGCTCAAATTCCTGGAGGCTGCGTTCGGCTTCGACCTGGCGACGCTGATTGAGGATGCCGAGGGCGACCTCGCCTATTCGGAGATGAAATTCGGCGACAGCCCGTGATGATTGGGACCGAGTGGACCGAGAAGCATCGCAGTCCGGCCTCGATCGACGGCCGCAACACCCAGGCCGTCCACATCCACTTGGAGGGCGCCATTCTTGGCGTCCGCTAGGCTGCAGGTGCTCATGGGA
>JACMOF010000055.1 GCA_014378155.1 Caulobacter sp.
AGGGCGACGGCGGCGGTGAAGAAATAGACGGTCTGGGCGGCGATCCGCGCCCAGTTGATCGAGTTGACGCCCGACAGGTCCACTGCGTGGCGAAACTGGTCGTCCTGGAAGGCCTGCTTGACGATGGCCTGGCAGTCATCGAACGAGCCGAGGATCGAGACGCAGGCCACATTGCTGTCGGTCGCCGTGGTCATGAACCGGCGCTGGACCTCGCTGATCCGGCCCTCGGGGAACAGGGCCACGATCCGGGCATGGCTGCGGCCGCGGAAGGCCTCGACCGCCGCGCCGCCGGTATCCCCGGAGGTGGCGCAGATGATGGTCATGACCCGCGACTGGCGCGACAGCACATGGTCATAGAGCCGCCCCAGCAGCTGCATCGCCACGTCCTTGAAGGCCAGGGTCGGGCCATGGAACAGCTCCAGCAGGTGGCGGCCGGGGGTCAGCTGCTTCAGCGGCGCGACGGCGGCGTGGGCGAAGCTGGCATAGGCCTCGTCGCACAGATCGCGCAGGTCCTGGGCCGGCAGGTCGTCGCCGACGAACTTGCCGATCACCGTGGCGGCGACCTGGGCGTAGGGCTGGCCGGCGAAGGCGGCGATCTCGTCAGGCGTAAAGGTGGGCCAGCGCTCTGGCACATAGAGGCCGCCGTCGGGCGGGAGGCCGGCCAGCACCGCTTCGAGGAAGCCGATCGACGGGGCCTGGCCCCGTGTGGAGACGTAACGCATCAGGATCTCATCTTCCGCCAGAGCATGGCGGCATAGATAAACAGCAGGGTCACGGCAAGACCGAACCACGTGAGGGCGTATTCCAGGTGCCGATTGGAAATTTCTGCCGGCAAGGGCGCGGGGGTGATTCCGGGCGGCGCGGGCGTGGCGGTCTCGACCATCAGGATGAAAGGTGCGGGCTTGTCGGCAGCGAAGCGCTGCAAAGTTGCTTGGCGGTCACCGCCCAGGGTCTTGGGGGCCATCAGCACCCCGACGGCGTGGGCCGGAGCGGCCAGGGTGACGGGGCCCGGCGCCGTCTGGCCGGTCATGGCCTTGATCACCCCCAGATCCAGCAGGATAAGGCCGTAGGAACCGGCCGTGGTCGGGCACGGGACGGTGGCGCGCCAGACGATGTCGCCGTCGCGGACGCCATAGACGGGGGGCAGGGTCTCAGAGCGGCCGACGGCGCAGTCGACCGAGACGCGGGTCCAGGCGACGTCCTCGCCTCCATCGGCCCGAGCCAGCACCGTCGCCAGGGGCTGGGCGGGCGCGGTCTTCAGCACCTCTATCCGGGCCAGCAGGTCTTCCTTCCAGGCCAGGCGCTTGATCTGCCAGCCGCCCAGGGCGCAGAGGATGGCGAAGGCGATCAGGGTGGCGATCGTCAGGCCGATCGGGAAGCGGCGGTCGGGCGCGACGGCGGGAGCGGTCTCAGACATCGTGGCGGGCGGCCTCCGGGGCCTTGTTGGCGATCTGGGCGGGGACGAGCAGGCCCTCGGCGGGGCGCCTCAGGGCGAGGATGGGGCACACCCGGAGC
>JACMOF010000511.1 GCA_014378155.1 Caulobacter sp.
CCCAGGCCATCGGCCGTGGCCAGCACGATCTTGGCGCGCCAGACATGCTTCTGGGGGCTGTTGCGGTCATCGACGATCGCCCGCAGGCGCTTGCGATCGGTCGGGCTCAGATGGACGGTGATGCCAGTGCGCATCCCCAAGACTCGCACAGCATGGCTCAGACGGGAATCCCAAACCGGACTCTTATGTCCCGGCCAATCCACTAGCGCTCGGTCCCGTTGGGGCTGCTAACCACCCTTCTGCGTCATTGGGAAGGTCCGCTTTGCGGAGCCAGGCGCGCCAGGCCGCCAAATCACGCTTTGTTCTTTCTAGGCGCCTTTTAGCGCGCAAACCTTGAGGTGAGCGCAACACACCGACGAGGCTAATTTCGCTCCGTCATTCTCAGCATTGGAGTCACAACGCCGGCCTGATGGCGGCTTTAAGCGGCCAATCTCGTTAAAAGCATGAGAATCTCAGAGTTTGGAGTCTTTGACATAAGCTATAAGAAATGTAAGCCATTGAAAATATTAAATATTATTCGTATAATGAACATTATCGGAAATGATGTCCATCCTACGTGGCGATCTGCTCAGCCAGCATCGTTCCCGACATCCACGCCGCCTCGACCCGTGCGCCGATAAACCAGTCCCCGCATAGGCCAAGCCGACGGTCCGCGTCCCAAAGGGCGCCGGAGCCCTCAACGCCTGAGCGGGCATACCGCCATCGATGCGCACTGCAAGCGATCGGGGGCGGCAGCGTCTTTTCGAGCCGCGCAGAAAGAGCCGCCGACAACTCACCGGCAACCCAGTCGGCGTCCGCATCGAGATGCTGCCTTGACCAGTCCGGGCTGGCCTGAAGTACCCACGTCTCGGGTCCGGTCCGACCGGGCTTGGAACCGTTGCGCGCCGCCCAGCCGAGCGCGTCAGCCGCCCTCCCCCTGAGGCAGTTCACCGGCGTCGGCAAGGTGTCCCCAAACGCCAGCATCACGGTCCAGCACGGCGCAGTGGGCGTGGCCCGGGCAAGCGCCGCCAGGTCTGGCCTTGCCGGCCGAATGAGCTCTGCCGCCTGCTCGGCGGGCAGCGCCACGACCACGGCATCCGCCTCGAACGACCCGGTTTGCGTGACAAGGCGCCAGCCCTCGGCGAGTGGGGTCAGCGCCGTCACCTTGGCGCCCCATTGCACGTCAAAAGGTTTCGCCATTTCACGGATGGGCGCGTTCATCCCAGGAACACCGACCAAGGCGCCCGCGCCCGCTGCTAGCCAAGGCGCAACACATCCCGCAGCGATCATGTCGTCCACCAGGGTTCGAAAACCCGGATCTCGAACAGTGAAATACTGGGCTCCGTGATCGAATGTCGCCTCGCCTGCGCTGGTGGCGACCCGGCGGGTCGACATGCGACCACCAGGACCGCGGGCCTTGTCCAGCATAGTGAGGACGTGACCCCGCCCGGCCAGTCCCCTGGCGCACGCCAAGCCGGCCATACCGGCGCCCACAATCGTGATCCGCATACGTCCCCCTTCGCCGCCAATAGGGCGACCGGTGCTGTCAGTCCAACGGCAACTTGTCTCCGCCAGGGCGCAATGACCCCAACCCGCGCCTGGCTCTAGCCCATGACCTGCCGCCATTCAGCCAAGGCGGCTGAGCGTCGTTCGCGGTAGAGGTCTCTGCTGATGAGGTGACGTTCCTGATTGACGTGGTTGTGGATCGTGCCTAGCACGGCGGCGAATTTCTGGAGTGTCTTCATCCTCCGAAATCGCTCCATCGCCCGTTCTCGTCGTCGGAACGGCTGGTGTGAGTTCTCGGCCCTGTTGTTGAGCCAGCGGCCCACCTCTTGGCGATCGGCGTTGCCGATCACTTTCATGGCGGCGCCGTAGGACCGCAGGCCGTCCGTGACGACGGCTTGAGGCCGGCCGTGGCGCTTCATCGCCTTCTTGATGAAGGCCTGAGCCGCGGCCTTGTCGCGGGTGGTGGTGACGTAGGATTCCAGCACCTCGCCCTCGTGATCGACGGCGCGCCAGAGGTAGCGCATCTCGCCGTTGATCTTCACGTAGACCTCGTCCAAGTGCCAACGCCAGTGAGTGTGCGCCCGCATGTTCTGGACCCGCTTGCGGCGGATCTCCGCGGCGAACATCGGGCCGAACCGGTTCCACCAAAGCCGCACCGTCTCATGGCAAATGTCGATGCCGCGCTCGTAGAGCAGGTCCTCCAAGTTGCGGAGCGACAGGGGGTACTTCACGTACATCATCACCACTCGGCGGATTGAACCGCCCTGGGTTTGCCGGAGGCCATTTGGTTTAAGTCACGCCGCCAACCCCGAGCCCGACGCCGACGCCAAGCCGCCGATCGCCTGCCCTTGCTGCGGCGGACGCATGATCCTCGTCGAGGTCTTCGAGCGCGCAGGCCCGC
>JACMOF010000512.1 GCA_014378155.1 Caulobacter sp.
CGTCGCAGCGTTGACGATGCGGATGAAATCCTTGGTGGTGGCGTAGCGCGGCTGGAAGTTGCCCGGTTTCGGATCGGGCCGGCCATAGACCAGGGTGCGGACCGACCTGAAGAACGCTTCATCGCCGATCGTGGCGCGTAGCGTGTGCATGATGTTGGAGCCCTTGGAATAGATGTCGCCGGCCGGGCCGCCTGCGGGCTTGTAGACGTCGTCCTCGCTCATGATGCGGCCGGCGACGACGGGGAACCTGTTCACGGTGGTGGCGCGCTGGGCGTTCAGGCGCGCCATATATTCCATGTCGCCGTGCAGCCACTGCGAATAGAGCGGTTGCATATAGCTGCCCAGGCCTTCGTGGATCCACATGTCGTCCCAGTCGACATTGGTCACCTGGTTGCCGAACCACTCGTGCGAGAACTCGTGCTGGAACAGCCAGTCGTAGCCGTAGACGTCCTTTTTGTACTCGTTGCCATAGGCGTTCATGGTCTGGTGTTCCATGCCCAGGTGCGGGGTCTCGACCACGCCCAGCTTTTCCGAGCGGAACGGGTATGGGCCGATCATCTGCTCGAAGAAGTCCAGGGTCTGGGGGAACTCGGCGAACAGAGCCTTCACCTTGGCCGGGTCGTCGCTCTTCAGGTGCCAGTATTCGATCGGGAAGCTGTCGCCGAACCGGCTCTTGTAGGTGTCGGAGATCTTCTCGTACGGGCCGATGTTCAGGGCGATGGCGTAGGTGTCGGGATGCTTTTGGCGCCAATGGAAGGTGCGCCAGCCGTCCTTCTCCACGACGTCGATCAGCACGCCGCCGGCCGGAGCCGACAGCGGAGCCGGAACGGTCACGTAGAAATCGACCAGCTCCGGCTCGCCCGTCGGGAAGTCGATGCACGGCCAGAAGAGGTCACAGCCGTCGCCTTGCACGGCCGTGGCGATCCAGGGCTCGCCGGTCGGGGCGGTCTTCCAGACGAAGCCACCATCCCATGGCGCCTTTTCGGCCACGTGCGGCACGCCGCCATAGCGGATGCGGACCACGGTTTTGGCGCCTGCGGCCAGCGGGCGCGGCGGCGTGATGGTCAGGCGACCCTCGGGATTGGTCCAGGCCGAGGCGGGGAGAGCCTTGCCATCGACGGTCAGGCTGCTGATCGGCAGGTCGCGGTCCAGGTCCAGCACGATGCGGGCCAGGTCGGTCTTGGCCCGCAGGGTCAGGGTGGCGTCCCCCTCGATCGCCTTGCGGTCGGGAAAAACCTTGACCTTCAGATCAACGTGCTCGATGGCCAGCGCCGCCTCTTCGGCCGGCATCTGGCCGCCGGTGCCCAGGGTCAGGGCGGTGGTCTCGGCCGGCTTGGCCGGCGCTGCGGCCTGGGCGCGAGCGACCTGAGCGGACGTGGCCAAGGTTAGCAGGGATGCCGCGCACAGGGCGGCGGTCCGACGAAGATGGATGTTCACCCGCAACTCCCCTCAACCCGACAATCACGGGCCGCATAATTTCAGCGACATGGGTAAGCGCGGTCGCGCCGCGCGCCAAGGGCGAAGTTTCGGGGGGAGTTCTGCCGAAGTTCCAGCGAACGCCGGTCAGATCTTCTCGCTAATCTTGATCGCCGCCCGGCAGCCGGCGCGGATCACCGCCGACAGCAGTGGATAGGCCGGCGCCTCCAGGGCGCCTTCCGCGATGGCGATCTCCTTGTGGGCCAGTTCGTCGTCGCGGAACTGGCTGAGTTCGGCGGCCAGGGCGGGGTCGCGGACCTCAAGCTCGGCGATCTGCCCGGCATAGTGCTGTTCGATCACCGTCTCAACCGCCTCGGTGCAGGCGTGGGCGGCTTTCTCACCCAGCAGAGCCGTGCCCGCGCCCAGGGCGAAGGCGGCGGCGCGCCAGACCGGCGACATCAGGGTGGGGCGCACGCCGTGTTCGCCCAGCAGTTGGTCAAAGCGGCTGAGATGGACCTGCTCGTGGCCCTCCATGTCCTTCAGCTGGCCCGCGATCCGCTCGCGCCCGGGGGCGTTGCGCATCACCGTCTGCTGGCCGCGATAGATGTGCACCGCCGCCAGCTCGCCGGCCTGATCGACCCGCAGGATCTCGGCCAGGCGCGCCTTCTGGGCGCCGAGACCGGGGCGGGGTGGCACAGGCTGGCTCATCTCAAACGGCCTTGGGTTTGCGAAGGGCGGCGAAGACCGAGGCGACGGCCAGGCCCAGCGAGATCAAGGCGTTCCAGCCCGCCATCGACAGGCCCAGAAAGACCCAGACAGCCTTTTCGCAGGACGGGGCGGCGACCTTGGCGCCCTTCAGCATGGCGATCAGGTCGTCGGTCGAGGCCGCGCCGCCAGCGGCGCAGGCCGCGGGACCAGGCCACCACTTCCATTCCGCCCCGGCGTGATAGGCCGCCAGGCCGGCGCCATAGAGAAAGCCGACGCCCAGCAACAGGATCAACGGTCGGCGCACCTTGTCCGCCCAGGCCGTGCGCGACAGCACGACGGCGACCGCCGCCACGGTCCCGGTCAGCCAATAGACCTCGCGTTGCTTCAGGCACATCAGGCACGGGGCCAGCTTGCCGAAGGTCTCGAAGGCATGGGCGACGCCGAGCATGAAGGCGCAGGCGGCCAAGGCCAGCAGCGGCCAGTGCGCGACGGCCAGGTCCAGCGGGCCTCGCATCGGCGGGGCCGTGGCGAGCGCTTCGCCCGCCGGCCCCGTCGCGCGGATTTCGCTGGCCTTCGGTTCGCCGTTCTCGAGGCTGTCGATCGTCATGCCGCGCAGGCTCCGCCGCTGCTTCCCCCCAAGAAGTGGCTGGCCGCGAGGCCGATGACAAGGAGGGCGACGAGAATGCCGGCGAACAGGGCCAAGCGTTTTTCGATGACCGGCATCATGGCCGGGCCGAATTTCTTGACCACCCAGGCGACCAGGAAGAAGCGGGCCGAGCGGGTAATCGTCGAGGCGATGATGAACATCGGGAAGCTGAAGGCGGCCAAGCCTGACGCAATGGTCACCAGCTTGTAGGGAATGGGTGTCAGGCCCTTGGCCAGGATCACCCAGACGCCGTAGTGGTCGTACCAGCACTTGAATTCGTCCATCCCGCCAGCATGGCCGGTGACGGTCATCATCCAGACGCCGACCGGCTTGAGGAAGAATCCGATCGCATAGCCCAGGCACCCGCCCAGCACCGAGCCCAGGGTGCAGATCGCCGCGTAGCGCCAGGCGCGGTCGGGCCGGGTCAGCACCATCGGGGCCAGCATCACGTCGGGCGGGATGGGAAAGAACGAGCTTTCGGCGAACGAGACGGCGAAAAGGCCAAGCGGGGCGTGGCGCGAGGCGGCCAGGCCCATGACCCAGTCATAGAGACGACGCAGCATGGAAGCTCCGAAATAAGGACGCGCCGTAGCTAGCAGGGGGCCACGGACTTGTCGCGGCGGTTCACGCGATCGCGTGCAATCCTATTGGAATTGCCGGCCTGGATGGCTATCACGCGCGTTCGATGGCTTTTGCCGTCCACATTGTTCGAAAGACCGTCCCATGAGCGATACGCCCCCCGATCACCTGGCCTCCAACCCGAGCAGCCCGCATCATGACGCCAGCGTGCTCGAACGCGGGGTGGGGATCGTCTTCAACGGGGTCGAGAAGACCAATGTCGACGAGTATTGCATCAGCGAAGGCTGGATCCGCGTCACCGCCGGCAAGGCCGTCGATCGCAAGGGCAATCCGATGACCATCAAGCTGCAGGGCGTGGTCGAGCCGTACTGGCGCAACGACAACGCTGAAGAGGCCTGAGACATGGTCCCGCGCCGCTTGATCGACCTTCCCGGCTTCGCCGACCTGGAGACCCGGGCGCTGATGAAGCCGTCGTTCGCCGAGCCGCAGGCGCGCGCGGAGTTTCCCGAGATCGATCAGCTGGCGCGCGACACCTTCGGTCTCACGGCCGACGAGGCCGCCGCCATCCCCGATCCGGAGGGCTGGGACGGCATTGACGTCAAGGCGATGCGCGACCAGGCCGACGCATTCGAGCTTGAGGGCTGGGACGTCACCGACGACAAGCGCCGGCCATTGCGGATTCTGGGCCATTTCAGCCATCCGCTGTGGCTGGCCTTGCGCGGCGTGGCCGGCCATCTGCCATTCGCGCCCGAGCCGGACGAACACGATCCTTCGGCCACTTCCCTGGCGGCCGAAGCGGCCAAGTTTCGACGCGA
>JACMOF010000513.1 GCA_014378155.1 Caulobacter sp.
GGGACCCAGCCTGTTTCGCGGCGACTCGCTGGACGGACTGGTCGCGCCGTTCGTCGACGCGGCGATGATCGAGGCCGTGGCGATCGAACACGCGCGTGGCCGGCGCCTGCTGATCGCCACCACCAATCTCGACAGCCAGAAGGCCACCATCTGGGACATGGGGGCGATCGCCACCCGGGGCGGCGAGGCGGCGGTAAAGCTGTTTCGCGACGTGCTGGTGGCCTCGGCCACCCTGCCCGGCCTGTTCCCGCCCAAGCTGATCGATGTCGAGGCTCCCGATGGCGAGGGCGGGATGGTCCGCTACCAGGAAATGCATGTGGACGGGGGCGTGGCGGCGCCCCTGTTCCTGATGCCCGACGCCCTGCTGCGTTGGCGCGACCTGGGCCAGCGGCTGCGACGCGGGCGGGTCTATGTGATCTTCAACACCGTGCTCGACCCGTCACCGCGCTCGACGCCCACCGGGGTGACCTCGATCATGAGCCGCAGCTTCGAGACCATGCTGCGGTTCTCCTACCGCCAGGCCCTGAGCGTGGCGGCGGGGTTCTGCGCGCGCCACAACCTGCCGCTCTGGGTGGCCTCGATCCCGCCGACCTTCTCGGACTTCAACATGATGAAGTTCGACACCGCCGCGATGAAGCGCACCTTCGACGACGCCGAGGCCCTGGCGATCGCCGGCCGCCTGTGGTCGACGCCGACCGCCGCGCCCGAACCGCTATGGCGCGGCCTGTTCAAGCGCCAGCCGCCGACGCGGCATGGCGACCAGGACCCGATCCTGGTTCCGAACCCATCGCCGGATCTGGAACTGCCGTAGGGGCGTTCCGGCCCTAAACTCTCCCTTCATCCCGACGAAAGCCGGGATGAGCGGAAGTTGAGGGCTACCCCGGCTTCTTCAGATACCGAGCCCGTAGCTTCTCGACATTGGGCGGGTCGGCCCGGAAGTCCGAGACCAGGCCCAGGCGGGCGTTGCACGACGGGCAACGCACGGAATCGTCGTCGGCAAGGTCGGTCGGCGGATCGAAGCGCGTCCCGCAGGGCTTGCATTTGAAGTCGCCGGTCGCGGGGGGCGCCGGCGGGGGCGGCGGTTCGGGCGTGAAGGTGCGGATGCGCTGAGCCGGGCGCGCGATGCGCTCCAGCGGCTTTGGGCCGCCCGGCGCGGCGACACCGCTCTTCAGGCTCAGAATCTTGCGGCGAGGAGGCTCGCTATCGCTCATGACGGTCGATGGCTTCGTGGCGTAGGGGCGCTAGCTGCATGATCTGGCCCAGAAACTCAAGCCTGACGGCTACCAGTGCGGCTTAAGACTGAATGAGAGGGCCACCATCTCGTCCTTCTGGCTGGACATTCCCATCAGTTGGTCCCGGGCCTTGATCGAGCGGTGGACATAGCCGAACGAGGCCTGCATGTCGCCCTTGCGCCAGGCCACGCCCGCCTGGCCGTCGCTGAGCAGCTTGCTGGAATTGTCGGTTGTAAACCCGGCCCGGCTCCAGTCGCCGTCCGAACTGCGCAGCACGTTCAAGCCTACGGCCTGGCCGCTGGCGGCGGCGAACACGTACCAGCGCCCGCGATTGCCCATTTCCCGGCCGTCGCGGACCCCCAGCGAATTGCTGACCTTGTCCTGCATGCTCTTGCCGAACCGCACGGTGGCGCCAGCCTCGGCCGAACCGCCGGCCCCGCCGAAGCCCAGGCCGGCGTGCGGCGTGACATCCAGGGCGTACTTGCCATTGTCGAGCTTCACAGCAGCGGGCCAACCGCGGGTCACCGAGACGTCGACGTCTCGGTCCGCGACGCTGTCCTCGCCGTCGGGACGGACCAGGGACAGCGGACGGCTGTTGCCGGTTTCCGAAACTCTGGCCACCGACACACGCACCGAATCAACCGCGCGATGGCTTTGACCGACCACGAAGACGTTCGAGCGCCAGGTCACCGGTCCGTGGCCCTCGTAATAGCGATTGGCGTCCAGCAGCTTGGCGTCGCCATAGGCGCCGGCCGGGGACAGGCCAAAGCTTGGATCTTCGGACCCGGCGGCCATCGACTGGGGCGCGGCCGAGAAGCCCCCCGTGCTGGGCCGCACGTCACGTGCACTGAGACCGGCCGCCTCGGCCGCGCGCAGATCGACGGTGAAGGTTGAATCCCGCCCGGTCTTGCCCGCGGCGCCAATGGACCTGTCTAGGGGGTGCGCGGCGGTCTTGACGGCCTTGTGCGACGACGGACGCGCCTGAGCCGAGGCGCAAAGCAGTGCGCCGAGACC
>JACMOF010000514.1 GCA_014378155.1 Caulobacter sp.
CTCGGCCATGGTTTGGTTTCGGCGCAGGCGGAGAGCGTTGGCGATTGGATCCATGGCGCGAGCTTGGCTTGGCTCATGACCGTGGCAAGCAAAGTAACCGGGGTTTCACTTTCGGCGGCGTAACCCCTCACTCTCCCACCACCTCGTGGCGGGTCCCTCACTCTCCCCTCCGGGAGAGGGTTTCCGAGGTCGCCTTGCTTTCACGCGCCTCCACGACTAGGTATCGCGCCCAGTTTCTCGATCTTTCTATCCGCCCGCATGCCTGTCCCCCGCCGTCACCTCCATGACGCTGCGCAGGGGGACCCTTGAGGATTTCCGTCTTGGCCACCGCTTCCGCCCTCCTGAACGTGATGATCGACGCCGCTCGCAAGGCGGCCCGCGGCTTGGCCCGCGACTTCGGCGAGGTCACCGAATTGCAGGTTTCCAAGAAGGGTCCCGCCGACTTCGTGACCGCCGCCGACCAGAAGGCCGAGCAGGTGATCTTCGAGATTCTCGAAAAGGCTCGCCCCGGCTACAGCTTCCTGGGCGAGGAGCGCGGCATGGTCGAGGGCACCGACAAGACCCACACCTGGGTTGTCGACCCGCTGGACGGCACCACCAACTTCCTGCACGGCATCCCCCATTTCGCGGTCAATATCGCCCTGCAGCGCGAGGGCGAGGTGGTGGCCGGCGTCACCTACAACCCCATCACCCACGACCTGTTCTGGGTCGAAAAGGGCAAGGGCGCCTATCTGGGCGCCGAGAAGCGCCTGCGCGTCGCCGCTCGGCGTCACCTGGACGAGAGCGTGCTGGCCACCGGCGTGCCGTTCCTGGGCAAGCCCGGCCACGCCCAGTTCCTCAAGGAGCTGCACCAGATCAGCCAGAAGGTGGCCGGCGTGCGTCGTTTCGGCGCGGCCTCACTGGATCTGGCCTGGGTCGCGGCCGGGCGCTTCGACGGCTTCTGGGAACGCAATCTCAAGCCCTGGGACGTGGCGGCCGGCGTGCTGATGGTCACCGAGAGCGGCGGCAAGGTCTCGACCATCGACGACGGCGGCAACCCGGTGGACGGTGTCTCGATCCTGGCCACCAACCAGGAACTGCACGGACTGGTGCTGGAAAAGCTGCAGGCGGCTTAAGCTGCTCCCTCACCGTCTCCCAGGCCTTCGCCGGGGAGACGGTTTAGACACAAAAACGCCCCGGGCTCTCACCCGGGGCGCTTCTGTATTACGCCTGTCGCGTCTTAGCGGCAGACGGTCCGCTCGTACATCGTGCCGCGATAGCGGTCGTAGTCGCGGGTCGTCCAGCAGTCGCGGTCCTGGCTCTCGGTGTAGCCATAGGGTTGGGCGTAGCCGTAGGATTGGGCATAGCCGTTGGGCTGGGCGTAGCCGTAGGACTGGGCATAGCCGTTGGGTTGGGCGTAGCCGTAGGATTGGGCATAGCCGTTGGGTTGGGCGTAGCCGTAGGGCTGGGCGTAGCCATAGCCGTTATAATAGCGCGGCGACTGGCGCGGCTGGGCGTAGGCGTAACCCCGGCTGTAGTGGTTGTTGCTACTGCTGCCAGCGATGGCTGCGCCAAGCGCCAGGCCGATGATGCCACCGGCGATCGCGACGCCGGCGTCGTTGCCGTGATGACTCCGGCCGGCGTAGCCACCGCCATAGCCGCCGCCATAGCCGCCATTGCCGCCATAGCGGTAGGACTGAGCCGAGGCGGCGGTCGCGCCGGCGACCATGGCCAAGGCCGCGACGCCCGCTGCGACACGGCCAATCGTGGTCTTGAGATTGCGGTTCATGACGCTGTGTCCTTTCTGGAAAGGCGGTCCGAACGGCCGTCTCCATCTTGAGATCGATCTTCAGGCCCGATGGCTGAACGCAGGCTGAACGGGGGCGTCAGCTTCGAAAAGCGTCCGATTTGTTCACCTTTGCGCGCGAAGGTGCGGGTTACGACGGCGCCCAGAACGGGCGCCGATGGCTCGAAGGCGACCAGGCGATGTCCAGGAACGTGGCTTACACGGCCGGCGAGGATCTGCAGATCCTGTCGTTCGAAGTCGGGACCCAGACCTATTGCGTGCCCGTGGGCGCGGTCCGCGAGATCCGCGGCGTCACGCCGGCCACCCCCCTGCCCGACGCGCCGCCCTATGTGCGCGGCGTCATCAATCTGCGCGGCCAGGTCATGCCGGTCATCGACCTGTCCGAACGCCTGGGCAAGGGCGTCGCGCAAGACAGCGCCCGCCAGGTGATCATCGTGGTCGAGCACCATGACGACGTCGCCGGCCTGCTGGTCGACGCCGTCTGCGACAGTTTCATCGTCTCGGCCAGCGCCATCAGCCCGCCCCCGCCGCTGGGCGAGGAGGCCTCACCCCTGGTTGCCGCCGTGATCACGACGGAGACCACGATGGTCGTGCTGCTGGCCGTCGACGCCATCCTGCCCGAGCGCAAGGTGGCGCTAGCGGCTTAGGGACCACGATTGGGGACAGGCGCATGCGCCTGTCCCCAGCCCTGCCCCGGCCTCCAAACATTTGTTTCAATAGCCCCTTCCTTCTCCCCCACGCCTCCCGCTAGGGTCTCCCGCAACAAATAGGGAGATCGCCGATGAAGGCCGCCGTTCTGCGCGAAGTAGGTCAGCCGCTCCAGATCGAGGACGTCTCGATTGGCAAGCCAGGTCCGCATGAGGTGCTGATCCGCACCAAGGCCGCCGGGGTCTGCCATTCCGACCTGCACTTCATCGAAGGCTCCTATCCCCATCCCCTGCCCGCCGTGCTGGGTCA
>JACMOF010000515.1 GCA_014378155.1 Caulobacter sp.
CCCCCCCCGGGCCGTGTCCCGTCCCGCCCCGCGGCCGTGTGTGGGCGGCCCGGGTGAATTTGTAAACTCCTTCGTACCGGCCCCCGACTATCCGATGGCGCTGGACCTGCTGATCGGCGTGGAACGGCAGAAGGATCGCTTCGTAGAGAACCTGCGCCGCTTCGCCGTGGGCCTGCCGTGCAACCACGTCTTGCTGTGGGGCGTGCGCGGCACGGGCAAGAGTTCGCTGACCAAGGCCGCCTTCATGGTGCTGGCTGCGGAATATCCGGCCTTGAAGCTGGTCGAGGTCGATCGCGACGAGGTCACAGCCCTGCCCCCCCTGTTCGACGCCTTGCGCACGCGGTCGGAGCGTTTCGTCGTTCTGTGCGACGACCTGTCGTTCGAGGATGGGGCTGCGGCGGCCAAGGCCTTGAAGTCGGCCCTGGAAGGCGGCGTGGCCGGTCCGCCGGAAAACGTGCTGTTCGTCGCCACCTCCAACCGCCGCCACCTGATGCCGCGCGACCATGTCGAGGCCCAGGGCGCGATCGCCTCCGCCGAGAACGCCGAGGAGGAGATGAGCGTCTCCGACCGCTTCGGCCTGTGGATCGGCTTTCCGCCTATGGACCAGCCGACCTATCTGCTGGCCATTCGGGGCTACGCCGAGCGCTTCGGGCTGAAGGTGGAGAATCTCGACCGCCGCGCCCTGCAGTGGTCGCAACTCCGCGGCGCGCGCTCGGGCCGCGTCGCGTGGCAGTTCATTCGTGACCTGGCCGGGGAGTTGGGTGTAAACTTGCCCGCTTAACCCCTTCGGAGACCCGTCATGGGCAAGTCCTGGTTTCGCGTCAAACGGTTCGGCTACGGCGCTGGCCTGCCGGTCAGCTGGGAAGGTTGGGCCGTTCTGGCCGTGTTCCTCATCCTGATCCTGGCCATTTCGATGCTCGGCGTGGCCTACAGCGTCAGCCACCCTGTGGCCTATGCTGCGGCGATCATCGCGCCTTCGATCCCTCTGCTCTGGATCGCGTGGCGCAAGAGCGACAAACCCTGGAAGTGGCGCAACGGCGGGGATTGAGGCTCTCGTTCCTCCCCCTGTGGGGGAGGCGATCGCGCAGCGATCGGTGGGGGGAGCTTCAGGATCTTCGGCGCGTGTAGCCGACGGCCAATCCCTCCCCCCTCCGTCGGCTTCGCCGACACCTCCCCCACAGGCGGAGGAAGGGTTTAGCGCGGCAGAACCAGGCCCGGATCCACCGGCCGCGCCTTGTCCTTGGGCGTCGGGGCGTAGCGGACCTCGAAGTGCAACTGCGGTTCTGTAACGCCGCCTGTCTGGCCGACCGCGCCCAGGGTGGCGCCTTGCGAGACCTGCTGGCGCATCTTGACCTCGGTGGTCGACAGGTGGGCATAGGCCGTCACCCAGCCGTCGCTGTGCTTGACCAGGACGAGATTGCCGAAACCCGGCACCTGGTTGCCGGCATAGACCACCTCGCCGGCGGCGGCGGCGCGAACCGGCGTGCCGGCGGCGGCGCGGATATTGACGCCGTCATTGCGCTGGCCAGTCCCCTTGGGGCCGAAGTCGGAGATCGTCACGCCCTGCAGCGGCCAGACGAAGCGTCCACGACCGGCGGCGGTGATCTCGGCCTCGGTCGGCGGCGGGCTGCTGCCGATGATCTGGCCCGACGACGGCGGCGGGGTGACCGGCTGAGCCGCGACGGGTGCGCTCGGGCGCGGATAGCTCTGCGAGGGCGACGGCGTATAGGGGCGCGGGGCCGAAGGCATGTAGGGCTGCGGGGTGGTCGTGGCGGCGGCCGGAGGCACATAGATCGGAGGAGGCGGGGCGGGGCGCGGGGTAACAGGACGCGGCGCGGCGGGCGCGGCCGTCTTCACGACGGTCTTCAGCGGGCCCTTGTCCTTGTAGCCGGACGGCAGGCGCAGCTTCTGACCCTTTTTGATCGTGGAGCCGACCTTGATGTCGTTCTCGTCGGCCAGGGCCGCCGGCTTGACGTTGAAGCGCTTGGCGATGTTGCTCAGGGTGTCGCCGCTGTTGGCGACATAGGCCTTGGCCGTGGTCGCCGGGCCCTTGAGCTTCTGGCCGGGCTGGATGCGGTAGGGCGCCTTGAGGTTGTTGTCCTCGACCAGGTCGGCGCGTGTGGTGTCCAGGCCGGGGGCGATGGCGTCGATCGCATCGCCCGACTTGACAGTGTAGCTGCGGCGCGGGCCGGCGACCTCGACGACAGGCCCGGTGACGCTGACCGTGGTGGTCGTGGTCGAACGAGCGGGCGCGCTCCCGGACTCGGACTCCGATACGGTTTCGGTCATGCGCGAAGGTGTTGCGGCCGAAGGCGAATAGGTCGGAGCACTGGTCTGGACCGGCGCGCGGGTCGGGCCGGGCGTGGAGGTCGCGCCTTGCGGGACCGGCTGCAGCACCGTGGTTCGGGTCGGGCCCTTGTCCTTGTAGCCGGACGGCAGGCGCAGCCTTTGGCCCTTCTTGATCGCGGCGCCGGAGGACAGGTCGTTTTCGTCGGCCAAGGCGGCGGCCGTGACCGAGAAACGCTTGGCGATTGCGAACATCGTGTCGCCGGTCTGGACCAGATAGGCCTTAACGTCCCTGCCCTCTGGCCCCTTCAGCACTTGGCCGGGCCTGATGCGGTAGGGCGACTTGAGGTCGTTGTCCTTGGCGAGATCCGCGCGGGTGGTGTCGAGGCCGCGGGCGATGGCGTCGATATTGTCGCCGGCCTTGACCTTGTAGGTCTTGGGCGGGCCAGGAATCGTGACGACGGGGCCACCTACGGTGGTGATCACCACGGGACGGGCCGCCGTCGGGGCCGGCCGGTATTCGACGGGCGGCGGCTGGGGGACTTGGTAAGACGGCACGGGCGGCAGCGACTGGCTGGACACTCCGACGCTCGGCGAGGGGGCGGACATGCCGGACAAGGGTTCGTCCTGGCCGGGAGCCGGCGTCGGGCCCTCGGGCTGCTGGTTGGCGATCGGGGCCTGGACAATCGGGAAATTGGGCGTGGCGCGACCGTCGCTGTCACGAACCGGATACTGCGCCCCGCCCGTGCTTTCGCAGGCCGCGAGGGTTCCAGCCGTCAGGGCGATCACCGCCGCGCGCGTCCACAACTGCCGCATAGCCTCTCCTTTGCCTCGCGAGGCTTCAGTCGCCGTCGCAAGGGTAAACCAACCATTAAACATCACGCGCCGCGCCGAGAACCCGACACCATCGCCCCGCGCTATTCGCGGGCGACGCCGTCCAGGATCGGGACGAAACGCACATCGCACAGGACTTCAACGGTGAAGCCCCCCTTACCGTCGCCGGCATAGCGGCGAAGGCTCTGCACCGGCCCCTTGCCCACCGGCGCCACCAGGACGCCCTGGGGCTTCAGTTGAGCCAGCAGAGTCTCGGGCTCATCTTGAGCGGCGGCCGTGACCAGAATACGGTCAAACGGAGCCTGCTTGGGCCAACCGTCCCATCCATCCCCAAATTTCGTGATGACATTGGTCAGGCCGAGCACCGCGAAGCGCGCCTCGGCCTCCTTCATCAGGGTTCGGTAGCGCTCGATCGTATAGACCAGGCGCGAAACGCGGCTGAGCACGGCGGTCTGATAGCCGGAGCCGGTGCCGATCTCCAGCACCCGGCAGCGGGGCTCAAGCGTCAGGGCCTGGGTCATCAGGCCGACGATGAAGGGCTGGCTGATGGTCTGGCCGCAGGCGATCGGCAGGGCCGAGTCTTCCCACGACCGTTCCTTGAACAGGTCGGGCGTGAACAGGTCGCGCGGCGTCTTTTCGATGGCCGTCAGCACGGCGGGATCGGTGACGCCCTGGGCGCGCAAGGCGGCCATCAGGGTCTTCAGTCGCGCCTCGGGCGTGTCGGTCTTGGCCTGAACCATCACGCGCCCATTTCCGCCGGGGTCAACTCTCGTTTCGGCGGCGAACCGCCAAGCAGGCCCTTCATCGCCGCGACGGTGACGTTGTGGGTCAGGTCGATATGCAGCGGCGTCACCGAGATGCGGCCCTCATAGACGGCTTTCAGGTCGGTGCCCTCCACCGGGACGGACGGCGTTGAGACGAAGCCGGTCCAGTAATAGTCGCGACCGCGCAGGTCGGTCCGCTTTTCCATGCTCCGCATGTGCGAGTCGCGGAAGCCCTGACGAGTGACCTCCACCTCGGTGACGCTTTCGGGAGCAACAGCGGGGAAGTTGACATTCATGATGACGTCGGTGGGCCAGCCGATCTCCAGCAGGCGCTGGATGATGCCTGGCCCGAAATGCTCGGCGGTCTCCCAGTGGGCCAGGACCTCGTCGTGGAAATAGGTCATGGCCTGGGACAGGGCGATCGAGCGGATGCCGTGGCTCATGCCCTCGATGGCGGCGGCCACGGTGCCCGACAGGGTGACATCCTCGGCCAGGTTCTGGCCGCGGTTGACGCCCGACAGCACCAGATCCGGCTTGGCGCCCTCGATCAACTGCTGCACGGCCATCGACACGCAGTCGGTCGGCGTACCCTCGACGGCGAAGCGGCGCGGGTCGATGCGGCGCACGCGGATGGGGTCCGACAGGGTCAGGGCCCGGCCGGCGCCGGACTGCTCGTATTCCGGAGCGCAGATCCAGATGTCGTCCGACAGCACGCGCGCGATGCGCTCCAGGCTTTCGAGACCCGGGGCGTGGATGCCGTCGTCGTTGGTGAGCAGGATGCGCATTCCTACAAACCGCTCATCCCGGCGAATGCCGGGACCCAGGTGAAGCCCGCGAACCGCTCAGGGTGGATCTGGGTCCCGGCATTCGCCGGGATGAGCGGAATCATTGAGCGCCCCCGATATGTGTCACCCCACCCATGTACGGCACCAGCACCTCCGGCACGGTGATCCGCCCCGTCTCGTCCTGATAGTTCTCCAGAACGGCGACCAGGGTGCGGCCAACCGCCAGGCCCGAGCCGTTCAGGGTGTGGACGTATTGCGTGCCCTTCTCGCCGGCCTTCTTGAAGCGGGCGTCCATGCGGCGGGCCTGGAAGTCGCCGCAGTTGGAGCACGAGCTGATCTCGCGATAGGTGTTTTGCGACGGCAGCCAAACCTCGAGGTCATAGGTCTTGCGCGCGCCGAAGCCCATGTCGCCGGCGCACAGCAGCATGGTGCGGAACGGCAGCGCCAGCGCCTTCAGCACCGCCTCGGCGCACCCTACCATGCGCTCGTGCTCGGCCTCGGACTGGTCGGGCGTGGTGATCGAGACCAGCTCGACCTTGTAGAACTGGTGCTGGCGGATCATGCCGCGCGTGTCGCGCCCCGCCGAACCGGCTTCCGAGCGGAAGCTGGGGGTCAGGGCGGTCATGC
>JACMOF010000516.1 GCA_014378155.1 Caulobacter sp.
ACGCCCATGATATCGCCCAGGTGCTGGACCGCTACGACGTCGCCGTGCGGGCCGGCACCCATTGCGCCGAGCCCTTGATGCGCCGATTTGGCGTCACGTCGAGCGCTCGCGCGTCTTTCGCCCTATATAACACCGAGGCCGAGGCCGATGCGTTCGTGGACGCGCTGGCCAAGGCCCGCAGTTTCTTCAGTTGAGCGACATGACCGACCAAGCTGTCTCCAAGATCCCTCAGGCCGAGCTCGATCGGCTGACCGACCAGCTCGTCGAGAAGCTGAAGACGGTGTTTGACCCGGAAATCCCGGTCGACATCTACGAACTCGGTTTGATCTACAAGGTCGACGTCAGCGACGAGCGCGACGTGGCCATCGACATGACCCTGACCGCCCCAGGGTGCCCGGTGGCCGGCGAGATGCCGGGCTGGGTGCGCGACGCGGTCATGGAGCTGGAAGGCATCAAGTCGTGCCATGTCGACTTGGTCTTCGAGCCGCCGTGGGATCCCTCGCGGATGAGCGGATAGAGTAGGATCGCGATATGGAAGCCGCTGTTTCTTTCCGACCCCGTCGCCCCCGCCCCAAGGTCGTCACCCTGACCCCGGCCGCGGCCGCGCGGGTCAAGGAGATCATGGACCGGAAGTCGGTCGAAGAGCCGGGCAAGCCCTATGCCGGCTTGCGCGTCGGCGTGAAGAACGGCGGCTGCGCCGGCTCGGAATATATCTTCGAATATGCCGCCGAGCAGGGGCCGATCGACGAGGTTGTCGAGGACCAGGGCGTCACCATCCTGATCGACCCCAAGGCCGTGCTGTTCCTGATCGGCACCACGATCGACTACGAGACCACCAAGCTGTCGTCGAAGTTCGTGTTCAACAATCCGAATGAGACCGACGCCTGCGGTTGCGGCGAGAGCGTGACGATCCAGCCGGCGGCCGAGGCCCTGGACTGATGCTGACCCGCACGCCGTCCTGCGTCGAGTGCGGCCTGCCCTGGGGCGCGCCGGCCTTCCGGCATGAGGACGCGGCGCCGCTGTACTGGTCCGATACCGGGATCCTGCGCTCGACGGGCTGCGCGACGAAGCATTTCGACAAGCGCCGGGCGGACGGGACGTTCATGGCCGTGCCGGCGGAATGCCCGGTCGATCTCTAGGCTGCCGACGGGCTACAGATAGGCTCCGTTAGACCAGACGAGCAGCCCGGCGACCGCGGCCAGGTGCGCCACTGGCGCGAGGTAGGTGCCCCAAGTGAATCGCCGGGCTCTTCGAAACTTCAGTGCGGCCAGGACCACCGTGGCGATGGCGAGGGCGGGGTAGCCCATCGCTAAAAAGGCGATGCTCACGATCAGCGGGTCGTCCAAGCCGCCCGCATAGCTCGCGGCGACGCCATAGAGCATGTCGAAATAAAGCACGAAGGGGCAGCTGACCAGGAGCAGCACACCGCACAGCCCTTGGGCGGCTGAGACAAACCTGGTGGGCGCTTCCGGTGTGGCGGCCATGGCGCCGGCGAGGCCCACGTCGCCGCCGAGGCTACGTTCTTCCGCCCGTTCCACTCCACCAGCACCGACGGCTTGACCGCCTCGCCGCGCGCCTGGGCGATGAGCTGGTTGGTGCGAGTCTCGATGACGTCCTCCATCCGTGCCATAAACTCCGACTTCGACAGTCCGGGCAGGATCGGCGGCAGGAACTCGACCGTGGCCTGGCCGGCGGTCTTGGCCTTGTCCTGTTGCTTCCAGAAACAGCCCAGATTGGTCGCCACCGGCACGACGGGCAGGCCGAAATCCTGGCTCATATGGTAGACGCCGGTGCGGTAGCGAAACCGCTCGCCCGGCGCGGCCAGGTGACCTTCCGGATAGATCAGGATGCGGCGGCCCTCGGCGGCCACCTGGGCGGCGCTGTCCGACAGGGCCTTGCGCGCTTCCCGCGCGCCGCAGCTGTCGACGACGATGGCCCCCAGCTTCTTGAGGATCGTCCCGACCAGCGGAAACTTCTCCAGGTGGTCACCGGTGACGAAGCTGAGGTTCTCGACATTGGCGAACATCACGAAGCCGTCGCCCCAGCTGTGGTGCTTGGCGGCGATGATGAAGGCGCCTTGGGGCAGGTTCTCCTGGCCCTTGAGGTCGATCTTGACGCCGGCGATCGCGCGCAGCGCCCAGATCATGCGCTGACTGTAGAGCCGCAGGGCGAAGGCGACCGGCTTGCGGCCCGGGAGCAG
>JACMOF010000517.1 GCA_014378155.1 Caulobacter sp.
GCACCTTCGTGCTGCTGCCCCGCCGCTGGGTCGTGGAGCGCACCTTCGCCTGGCTCGGCCGAAACCGACGCCTGGCCAAGGACTTCGAGAAGACCCTTGGGAGCTCAACGGCATGGCTCTTCATGGCCTCTCTCCAGCTCAAATGCAGCTGATCCAGCTAAGGCGCCACGATCTTCGGTAGCGCCGTGATCGGCTCCAGCGCGATGTCGCGGAAGAAGGTTTCGGCGCCTTCGGACTGTAGCTGGATCGCGCCGTGGGTCAGGGGCTGGCCCTCGGCGCGGATGTCACGGACTTCCATCACCGGGACGCCATTGACCAGGTGGATGGCGCGGTCGCCCAGCACATAGAGGTCCAGAGTGTTCCACTGGCCGGGCGGCTTCTCGGCGTCGCTGGCGGCCTCGACGTTCCAATTTGGCGTAACGACGGCCACGTCGCGGCCGGTGGGCGAGAACCGCAGCTTGGGCTCGATCAGGCTGGGGTCGTCCACCGCCTTGACCGTGGCGCTGACCGGGTCGCCGACCCGCACGACCATGCCGACCGACCCGAGCATGATCTCGAACTCCATCGACCGGCTCCAGGTGCCAAACACCGCGCCGGGCGCGCCGTGCGAATGGTAGAGCAGGCCGTTGTTGGGGGCCTGGGTCTCGCGCGGCGCCCAGCGGCCCTTGCCCCATTTGTATTGCAGGCGCAGGTGGTAGTCGCGGAAGTCGCCCTTATGGACCAGGCTGCCCCAGGTCTTGCCATTGACATAGAGGGCGGGCCGGCCGTCCTCCTGAACCACCTTGAAGATTTCCGCGCTCTCGGCGGTGGCGCCGATCGGAGCGACAGGCGGATCCTTGTAGGTCAGGCCCGGGTCGCGATAGCCGAGCCAGGCGTTCCAGTCGGTCAGGTCCTTGCCGTTGAACAGCGACACTGCGGGACCAGCAGCCTTGGGAACCTCGACGAGCTTCAGGGGCGGCCGGGCGAGGGCGGGGGTGGTGGCGACGAGCGCCATTGCCAGGATGGGGGCGACGGCCAGGGTCTTGAGCATGTTTCCTCCGCGGCCCTTTTCCGGGTCACACGCACCCTAACTGACAGCGTTGTCGGTTCAAGCCTTTCGACGGGGCTTGGCGGAACTCAAACAAGCGTTAGAATTCTTCGAAACCACAAAGAGGAAGCCCCATGCCCAAGGTCCGCGCGAACGGCATCGAGATCGAATACGAGGTTTTCGGACCCGAAGGCGGAGCTGCGCTGCTGTTGATCATGGGCCTGGGCCAGCAACTGACCCGCTGGTCGATGTCGCTGGTCGATCAGCTGGTGGCCGAGGGCTACCGCGTCATTCGCTACGACAATCGCGACATCGGCCTGTCGAGCGGGTTCGACCACGCCCCGACGCCCGACCTGCCGGCGGTGTTCGCCGCCCTGATGCAGGGCCAGGATCCCGGCGCGCCCTATCTCCTAAGCGACATGGCCGACGACGCGGCCGGCCTGCTCGACGCCCTGGGCGTCGCCCGCGCCCACGTGGCCGGCGTGTCGATGGGCGGGATGATCGGTCAGATGCTGGCGGCGCGGCATCCGTCCAAGGTGCTGTCGCTGGTCTCGGTGATGTCGACCACCGGCAATCCGGCCGTGCCGCCCGCCACGCCTGAGGCGCAGGCGGTGCTGTTCGCCCGCCCGACGGCGACCGACCTGGACAGCCTGACCGAACATGCGCTGAAGGCCCAGATCGCTATCCAGAGCCCGGCCTGGCCGGTTGATCCTGAGACCGAGCGACCCCTGCTGCGAGCCGCCATACAGCGCGCCAACCACCCGGCCGGGGTTCTGCGTCAGATGATCGCCGTCATCGCCTCGGGCGACCGCCGCGAAGCCCTGAAGACCATCACCGCCCCGACCGTGGTGCTGCACGGCGCCGCCGACCCGTTGGTGAATGTGGAAGGCGGCAGAGACACCGCGGCCACGATCCCCGGCGCAGAGCTGCGGATCATTGAGGGCATGGGTCATGACCTGCCGACCGCGGTGCATGACGCCTTCGTCGACGCGGTAAAGGCGGCCACGGCGCGGGCGAAGGCGCTGGCTTGATGCGATTGGGGACAGGCCCATGGGCCTGTCCCCTACGGTGCACACCGAAGGGGCAAGCCTGCCCTGAAAGCGCGACCGCGCCGCGCGCCGCTTCCCAGCCGGCCCCATCTGCGCCACCCTCGCGCCATGGCCTACCGCGCGACGCTCGGATCGACGACCTGGACCTTCGACAGCCTGGCCGACCTGCTGGCCAAGGCCTCGCCGCCGCGTTCGGGCGACGCCTTGGCCGGGATCGCCGCCACCAGCGCCCAGCACACGGTCGCCGCCAAGATGGCCCTGGCCGACGTGTCGCTGAAGACCTTCCTGAACGAGGCGGTGGTTCCCTATGAAACCGACGAGGTCACCCGGCTAATCCTCGACACTCACGACGTGGCGGCCTTCGCGCCCGTGGCGTCTCTGACGGTGGGCGAATTTCGCGACTGGCTACTATCGGAGATCGCCACCCCCGCCGCCCTGACCAGACTGGCGCCCGGCCTGACGCCGGAGATGGTGGCGGCGGTGTCCAAGCTGATGCGCAACCAGGACCTGATCCTGGTCGCCTCCAAGTGCCGCATGACCACCAGGTTCCGCAACACCATCGGCTTGCCCGGGACCATGGCCGTGCGCCTGCAGCCCAACCACCCGACCGACGACCCGGCCGGGATCACCGCCTCGATCCTGGATGGATTGTTGTACGGCTGCGGCGACGCGGTGATCGGCGTCAATCCGGCCAGCGACAGCCTCAATGTGCTGGGCGACCTGACCCGGCTGATGGACGACCTGATCCAGCGGTTCGAGATCCCCACCCAGTCCTGCGTGCTGACCCACGTGACCACGGCGCTCCAACTGATCGAGCGCGGCGCGGCGGTCGACCTTGTGTTCCAATCCATCGCGGGCACCCAAGCCGCCAACGCCAGTTTCGGGGTGACGCTGGCCTTGCTGCAGGAGGGGCTGGACGCCGGCCGGTCGCTGAACCGGGGGACGGTGGGCGACAATGTCATGTATTTCGAGACCGGCCAGGGCTCGGCCCTGTCGGCCGGCGCGCATCACGGAGTGGACCAGCAGACCCTGGAGGCCCGCGCCTATGGCGTGGCCCGGGCGTTCGAGCCACTGCTGGTCAATAGCGTGGTCGGCTTCATCGGCCCCGAATATCTCTATGACGGCAAGCAGATCATCCGGGCCGGGCTGGAAGACCATTTCTGCGGCAAGCTGCTGGGCGCGCCGCTCGGGGTGGACGTCTGCTACACCAACCATGCCGAGGCCGACCAGGACGACATGGACAGCCTGCTGACCCTGCTGGCCACGGCGGGCGTCACCTTCATCATGGGGGTGCCCGGCGCCGACGACGTGATGTTGAACTATCAGTCGACCTCCTTCCACGACGCGCTCTATGTCCGCGAGCTGTTGGGCAAGACCCGCGCGCCGGAGTTCGAGGCCTGGCTACAGCGGTCGCGGATCGTCGGGAGCGATGGCCGCCTGGCGCCGCGTGCGGCGGGCCATCCTCTGCTGACGGCGGGGGCGGGGACTTGAGCACGCCGGTCACTCCCGATCCCTGGACGGCCCTGCGTCGTCACACCCCGGCGCGGATCGCCCTGGGCCGCTCAGGCTCCAGCCTGCCGACCTCCGAGGTGCTGGCCTTCGCCCTGGCCCACGCCCAGGCTCGCGACGCGGTGCACGCGGCGTTCGACGCCGAGGGCGTGGCGGCGGCCATCGAGGCGCTGGGCATGCCCGCGACGATCGTCGATAGCGCCGCGCCGGACCGCGCCACCTATCTGCGCCGCCCGGACCTGGGGCGGGCCCTGTCGGACGCCGGCCGGGCGGCCCTGGTCGCCTCTGCGCGCGGCGCCTGCGACCTGGCCATCGTCGTCGCCGACGGCCTGTCCTGCGCCGCCGTCCACGCCCATGCCGCGCCGCTGGTCGAGACCCTACTACCCGCCGTACGCGCGGCCGGTTGGCGGCTCGGACCCGTGGTGATTGCGCGCCAGGCCCGCGTGGCGCTCGGCGACGAGGTCGGGGCGCTACTGGGCGCGCGGTTGGTGATCCTGCTGGTCGGCGAGCGGCCCGGCCTGTCGTCGCCCGACAGCCTGGGGGCCTATATCACCTTCGAACCCCGCGTTGGCCGCACCGACGCCGAGCGCAACTGCGTCTCCAACATCCGGGGCGAGGGGCTGAGCTACGAGGCGGCGGCGTTCAAGCTGGCCTGGCACGCCCGTGAGGCGCTGCGCCTGGGCCTCACGGGCGTGGCGCTGAAGGACGAGAGCGACACGGCGCTGCTGGGGGTTTCAAGTCCTCCCCCTGTGGGGGAGGCGATGGCGTAGCGATCGGTGGGGGGAGTTTTAGGATCGCGGATTGGGCGCGGGCGATGGTGTGTCACTCCCCCCTCCGTCGGCTTCCCCGACACCTCCCCCACAGGGGGAGGAACGGTCCGCCGCCCGCCTTTTACGCCACAAGGCCGCGTGGCGCCGAAATAGTGAACGCGGGTCGCCCAAAGTGCGGATTGTGATCACGATGAATCGCCGTCGCCCTCATCGGCGCGCAACCTCCACTGGGAAACAAAAGCAGGGGGACGGATCATGAGCGAGGAAATCGCGGGCGGCGGCGTCAGCTACGAGAAGGTCGATGCGGCCTATTTCGACAAGCGCGGACTGAAGCGCTACGCGGGGGTGTTCTCGCTGTGGGCCCTGGGGGTCGGGGCGGTGATCTCCGGCCAGTTCTCGGGCTGGAACCTGGGCATGGGGGTCGGCGGCTGGGGCGGCATGCTGGTGGCCACCCTGATCATCATCGTGATGTATCTGGGCCTGACGTTCTCGATCGCCGAGATGGCCGCCGCTCAGCCGCATACCGGCGGGGCCTACAGCTTCGCCCGCGCCGCCATGGGACCCTGGGGCGGCTTCATCACCGGGCTGTGCGAGAACGTCGAATATGTGCTGACCGCTGCGGTGGTGTGTTTCTTCATCGGCTCGTACCTCGGCGGCATCTTCGAGACGCCGGCCTGGGTGCAGCCGCTCTACTGGATCGGGGCCTATGTCATCTTCGTGGGCTTGAACGCCGGCGGGGTGGCGATGTCGTTCAAGTTCACGGTGTTCATCACCCTGCTGGCCCTGGCCTGCTTGGCGGTGTTCTGGGTCAGCGCCCTGCCGCACGCCGACTTTTTCAAATACGCCATGAACGTGGGGCCCGGCGGGACCGAGCTGAAGGACGGCCACGGACCGTTCCTGCCGGCCGGGGTCGGCGGGGCCCTGGCCCAACTGCCCTTCGCGGTCTGGCTGTTCCTGGCCATCGAGCAACTGCCCCTGGCGGCCGAGGAGAGCCACACACCGGCCCGCGACCTGCCCAAGGGCATCATCCTGGGCATGCTGACCCTGATCGTCTCGGCCCTGCTGGTGCTGTGGCTCAACAGCGCCATCTCGCCGGGGACCTTCGCCCTGTCGAAGTCGGGCGAGCCGATCCTGGAGGGCTTCCGCACGATCTATGGCGGGGGCCTGGCCAAGGTTCTGGCGGCCGTCGCGGTGGCGGGGCTGATCGCCAGCTTCCACGCCATCATCTTCGCCTATGGCCGGCAGATCTATTCGCTGTCACGCGCCGGCTACTTCCCGCGCGGCCTGTCGGTGACCAGCGGCACGCGCAAGACGCCCGACGTCGCCTTGCTGACCGGCTCGGCCGCCGGCCTGCTGGTGATGCTGGCGGTGTGGTTCATGCTGGGGGCCGAGAAGGGCGCGGCTGTGATCGGCGGCACCCTGCTGAACATGGCGGTGTTTGGGGCCATGCTGTCCTATGTGGC
>JACMOF010000518.1 GCA_014378155.1 Caulobacter sp.
GCCTCCAGGTCGGCGTCCGACAGGGCCGACAGCTGGATCGCCGATCCGTCGCCGCCGACCGTGGCGCTCTCCGGCGCGGCGGCGGGCGTGACGGGCGTCGGGGCCGATGGGGTCTCGACGGCGCTGGGCGCCGCCTTAGGCGCGGGGGTCGCGCTGTCCGCCGGCCCCGGATCAGAGCAAGCGCTCAGCGCGCAGGCCAAGAGGATGGCCGCCCAAACCCGGGGCCGTAGGCGAAGTCCTGCCATGGTCGAAGTCTCCGATAGACATCACTACGTGCCGCGCCCGCCGCGGTTCCGTGTCGACGCCAGGACGGGCAAAGCGCCGAACTGCAAGGCTGGCCGTTGATCCGCCCCGCCCTTGGTGGGAGAAGACCCCATGCCGAACCCTCACGATCACGATCACACTCACGATCACACTCACGATCATCACGACCATGATCACCACGATCATGACCAGGCTCATTCGAATGACTCACACCACGGCCACAGCCATGGCCCTGGCCCTGGCGGGCACAGCCATGCGCCCAAGGACTTCGGCATGGCCTTCGCGGTCGGCGCGACCCTGAACATCGGCTTCGTGATCGCCGAGACCGTCGCCGGCCTGATGACCCATTCCCTGGCCCTGCTGGCCGACGCCGGCCACAATCTGTCGGACGTGCTGGGCCTGTTCATGGCCTGGGGCGCGGTGATCCTGGCCAAGCGCGCTCCGTCGGGCCGCCGCACCTATGGCCTGCGCAAGGGCACGATCCTGGCGTCTCTGACCAACGCCGTCTTCCTGCTGGTGGCGGTGGGGGCCATTGCCTGGGAGGCCGCCCGCCGCTTCGCCGATCCGCAGCCGATCCAGGCTGGCCCGGTGATGATCGTCGCCGCCATCGGCATCGTCATTAACACCGCCACGGCCCTGATGTTCATGCGCGGCTCCAAGGACGACCTCAACATCCGCGGGGCTTTCCTGCACATGGCCGCCGACGCCGGGGTCTCGGCCGGAGTGGTTGTCGCCGCCCTGGTCATGTGGAAGACCGGCTGGCTGTGGTTGGACCCGGTGGTCAGCCTGGGCATCGTGGTGGTGATCGTGCTGGGCACCTGGAGCCTGCTGCGCGACAGCCTGGACCTGGCCCTGGACGCCGCCCCGCGCGGGATTGACGTGAAGGCGGTCAAGACCTGGCTGGCCGGCCGGCCCGGCGTCAGCGAGGTGCACGACCTGCACATCTGGGCGATGAGCACCACCGAGACCGCCATGACCGCCCATCTAGTCCGGCCGGAAAACCCCGACAACGACCAGTTCCTGCACGATGTCTGCGGCGAGATGGCGAGCCGCTTCAAGATCGGCCATGTCACGATCCAGGTGGAACAGGGCGGTGTCGCCACCTGCCATCTGGCCGGCGCAGACGCGGTGTGAGCCTTCCCCTCTCCCTGGCCCTCTACCGCGCGGCGACTACCGCGCTGCAACCGCTCGCGCCTCTGCTGCTGGAGCGCCGCGCCAAGGCCGGCAAGGAAGACCGCGCCCGGCTGAACGAGCGCCTGGGACGGCCGACCAAGCCGCGCCCGGCTGGTCCGCTGGTCTGGCTGCACGGCGCCAGCGTCGGCGAGAGCCTGTCGATCCTGCCGCTGGTCGAGCGTCTCCGCGCCGAGCGGCCGGACGTCGCGGTGCTGGTGACCTCGGGCACCGTGACCTCGGCCGAACTCCTGGCCCGCCGCCTGCCGGCCGGCGCGATCCACCAATATCTGCCGGTCGACACCCCTGGCGGCGCGCGGCGCTTCCTCGACCATTGGCGGCCCGACCTGGCGGTGTTCGTCGAGAGCGAGCTGTGGCCCAACCTGCTGCTCGCCGCCAAGGCGCGCGGCGTGACGCTGGCCCTGGTTTCGGCCAAGCTTTCGGACAAGAGTTACAAGCGCTGGCAGGCGCGGCCGTTCGCGGCCGGGCGGCTGCTGGGCGGCTTTGATTTGATCCTCGCCCAAGACGGCCGGGCCGCCGAGCGCCTGACCAGCCTGGGTGGCATGGTCGGCGGCGAGGCCGATCTGAAGTTTGGCGCCGCGCCGCTACCGGCGGACAAGACCGTGCTGGCCGACCTGCGCGCCCGGCTGGGCGACCGGCCCCTGCTGCTGGCCGCCAGCACCCATCCGGGCGAGGACGAGATCGTGCTGGCGGCCTGGCGCGCCCTGTCGCCCCGTCCCCGGCTGGTGATCGCCCCGCGCCATGTCGAGCGGGGGCCGGCCATCCTCGAGATCGCCCGCCCCACCGGGGCCTCGGCCGCCCTGCTCAGCGCCGAGCCCGAGGCGCCCGCCGACATCATCGTCGCCGACACCTTGGGCGAGTTGGGCCTGTGGTACCGCCTGGCCGACCTGGCCTTGGTGGCCGGCAGCCTGGTCCCCGGGATCGGCGGCCACAACCCGCTGGAGCCGGCGCGGCTGGACTGCCCGATCGTCTCCGGCCCCCATGTCGAGAACTGGCTGACCGCCTATGCCGACCTGCGGGCGGTGGACGGCGCGGCCTTCGCCGACGCCCCGGTACTGGGCGAACGCCTAGGTCGGATGCTGGCCGAACCCGAGATCGTCAAGCTGCGGGCGACCCGCGCCCAGGCCTTCGTGAA
>JACMOF010000519.1 GCA_014378155.1 Caulobacter sp.
CCAGAGAGTTTAGCCGCCATAGCCTGACTGTCTCCCAAGGGCCGCAACAGGCGCGGTCCCGCAATTGTTAGATGGCCACGTCTGGCTCAGACGGGCGACGAAGTAAAGCCCGACGACGCGGCGCAATGGCAACCCCTTTTGTGAGTCTTTTTAACCGAACGCCGTTCAGATGCGCCTTTGCCGGGTCCCGGCTCGCTCTCCACGCGACTAGGCGCCCGGAGCGAGGCGGGGTATGGCGCGCGGATGATCTATTCGTTCGACGCCTATGTCACCGCCGCCCTGTTCGACCGCGCCGACCGCGCGACCTTCGCCCTGGGTGACGGCACCGTCCGATTCGAGGAGGCCCATGAAAACGGGGAGAGCGGTTTCGTCACCGTCGAGGCCCATGACGGCGCCGTGCTGGCCGCCGCCGTCCACCCGTCGGGCCGGGGCGTGATCACCGGCGGCGACGACGGCAAGGTGGTCTGGAGCCGGGTCGAGGGCGACGAGGTGGTCGCCACCGTTATCGCCGAGGTCAAGGGCCGCTGGATCGAGCATGTCGCCACCAGCGCCGCCTCCAACCTGATCGCCTTCACCGCCGGCAAGGAGGCCCACGTCCGCGACGCGACGGACGCCAAGTTCCTGCGGGTGTTCACCCACGACAAGACCGTTTCGGGCCTGGCCTTCGACCCGAAGGGTAAGCGCCTGGCCACGGCCGGCTATGGCGGGGTGTCGCTGTGGTGGGCCCGTATCGAGGGTCAGAAGCCGACGGTGATGAAGTGGGCCGGCAGCCATATCGCCGCGATGTTCAGCCCGGACGGCAAGTTCCTGGTTTCCTCGATGCAGGAAAGCCAGCTGCATGGCTGGCGGCTGAGCGACGGCAAGGACATGCGGATGGGCGGCTATCCGGCCAAGATCAAGAGCCTGGCCTTCTTCGACAAGGGCAATCTGATGGTCACGGCCGGCGCCAATGGCGCGGTGGTCTGGCCGTTCGCCGGCGCGAACGGTCCGATGGGCAAGGAGGCCGCCGAGATCGGTTTCTCGCGCGACTCATTGGTGGTGCAGGTGGCGGGCGTCGAGGCCCTGCCGGTCGCCATCGCCGGCCAGGACAACGGCAAGATCTGGGGCGCGCACATGCGCTCGGGCCGTATCGACACCTTGAAGGCCGAGAAGGGCGCGGCGATCAGCTCGCTGGCCGTTTCCGCCGACGGGACGAGGCTGGCCTGGGGCGACGAGGACGGCGAGGCGGGTATCATCGCGATCCCGGCGATGGACACGCGGTTCTAGGGCGTGGATGTGGACCGGCGCATGCGCCTGTCCCCACGCATCGCCAATCCCCTCCACTCCTGAGCGGAGTGTTTTTTACAGCCCCGCCAGCACCTTCACCACCGCCGCCACGGTCGCCTCGTGCGTATCTCTCAGTCCGTCCGGCACGAAGCCCAGCTTGTAGGCCAGGCCGTCATGGCCCCCGGCCACGCCCATGGTCATCGGCCCGCTGAACGAGCCGTGCACCTCGGTGACCCCCGTCCGCGCCACCAGTTCGGCCACATTGGCGGGATTGACCCCGCCGCCGGCCAGGATGGCGATGCGGCCGTCCGCCTGCGCCACCAAGGCGGCGATGCGCTCCGCCCCGGCCAGGGCGTTGTGGGCGCCGCCGGACGTCAGGATGCGCTCGAAGCCCAGGTCGATCGCCGACTCCAGCGCCGCGGCCTGGTCGGGGACCAGGTCGAAGGCGCGGTGCAGCGTCACGCCCAGGCCCTCGGCATGGGCGACCAGCATCGACAGCGCCTCGACGTCCAGTTCACCTGACGCCAGGTTGGCGCCGATCACCACCCCGGCCAGGCCGGCGTCGCGGACGGCGTCGATGTCGCGAAACAGGGCGTCCAGGTCGCGGTCGTCATAGACGAAGTCGCCGTGGCGGGGGCGGAGCATCGGATAGATCGGGATCTCGGCCTCGGCGGCGATGGCCATCAGGCTCGGTGCGGGCGTCAGGCCCTGCAGGGCGAGGGCCGAGCACAGTTCGATCCGGCCGGCCCCGCCGGCGATCGCCGCCGCCAGTCCGGCCGGCGTATCGACACAGACTTCCAGGATCACGCGCTTGGACATCTTCGCCTCGTCAGGACCGGTGGACTCTCGAAGGGCCTCTTGGAGCACAACCCGGGCGAAACGGGGAGGGGCCCTATTCGAACCCCCGCATCACCCCCCAGGCCTCGAACGGGTCGCGGCGCGAACGCCAGTTATTCACAGGATTGGCCTCGTCGCGGTAGCCCAGGGCCATGCCGCAGAACAGCATGTGGTCCTCGGGCAAGGCCACGAAGTCGGCGACCAGCTTGCCGTAGACCGACCAGAATTCCTGAGCGCAGGTATCCAGCCCTTGCTCCGTCGCCAGGAGCATCAGGCTCTGCATGTACATGCCGATGTCCGACCACTGCGGCGGCCCGCATCTGCGGTGCACCGAGAAGAACAGCGCCACCGGGGCCCCGAAGAACTCGGCGTTGTAGGCGAACTGCTGCAGACGCCGCAGCTTGTCCTCGCGGGGAATGCCCAGGGCGCCATAGAGGTCCTCGCCGACCTGGTAGCGGCGAGTGCGCAGAGGCTCCCACAGGTTCGGCGGATAGACATCGTATTCTGGCTCGTCGCGGTCCATCAGCCGGCCGGCGACCAGGGCCTTGAACTCGGCCAGGGGCTGGCCGCTGAGGGCGTGCACCGTCCAGGGCTGGAGGTTGCCGCCCGAGGGCGCGCGGGCGGCGGTTTCCAGCAACGCACGGACGACGTCGCCTGGCACCGGATCGGGCTTGAAGGCGCGGACCGACATGCGGCGTTCGACGGCTTCGGTGACGTTCATCGCGAGCTCCCTGGCCGATGCGCGCTAAGGCTCGCGACAGACGGTCCCGGCTTGGCTAGCATCCGGCCGCAACGTCAATGCAAGAGCCCTTGGGCAAGAGGCGATCCGTGCGGGTTCTGATGCGTAACAGTCTTCTGGCCCTGTTCATCGTGCTCGTGGCCGGGCCGGTGCTGACGGTGATCGTCTATCGCTTCGTGCCGCCGCCGGCCACGCCGCTGATGATCATCCGCGCCATCCAGGGCAAGGGCTGGAGCCACCATTGGCGTTCGATCGACCAGGTCTCGCCGACCCTGCCGCGCGCCCTGATCGCCGCCGAGGACGCCCGGTTCTGCGATCACCATGGCTTCGACATCGAGGCCCTGCAGAAGGCCTATGCCAATAACGAGAAGGGCGGCAAGATTCGCGGCGGGTCGACCATCAGCCAGCAGACCGCCAAGAACGTCTTCCTGTGGCCGGGCCGCTCCTATGTCCGCAAGGGGTTGGAGGCCTATTTCACGGTGCTGATCGAAACCCTGTGGGGCAAGAAGCGGATCATGGAGGTCTATCTGAACTCCATCGAATACGGCCCGGGGCTCTATGGCGCGGAGGCCGCGTCCCAGGCCTATTTCAAGGTCGGCGCGGACCAGTTGACGCCGCTGCAATCGTCGCGCTTGGCCGCCATCCTGCCTAGCCCACTAAAGTGGAAGGCGGTCGACCCCGGCCGCTATGTCAAGAAACGCTCCAGCCGGATCGGCAAGGCCTCCGGCGCTGTGCGCCGCAAGGGCCTCTCGGCCTGCGTGGCCTAGGAGGACGCCATGGCCATCGCCCCTGGGCCGACCCTTGAGACAGAACGCCTGATCCTGCGGCCCCCGGCCGCCGAGGACCTCGACGGCTGGGCCGAACTGATGGCCGACCCCGTGGCCGCTCGCTATATCGGCGGGGTCATGACCCGGTCGCAGGCTTGGCGGGCCATGGCGACCATGGCCGGGTCGTGGGCGCTGAACGGCTTTGGCATGTTCTCGGTGATCGAGAAGGACACGGGCCTGTGGCAGGGCCGGATCGGACCGTGGGCGCCGGAGGGCTGGCCTGGCACCGAGGTCGGCTGGAGCCTGCATCCCCGCGCCCAGGGCAAGGGCTACGCCGTGGAGGCCGCGGTCGCCGCCGTCGACTTCGCGGTCGACACGCTGGAATGGACTCGGATCGTCCACTGCATCGACCCGGCCAATACGCCTTCGATGCGGGTGGCGGAGAAGATCGGCTCGCGGTTCCTGGAAATCGGACGGCTGCCGGAGCCGTTCCAGGACGCGCCGATCGAGCTGTGGGGGCAAACGGCGGATGAGTGGAAGGCGCAGCGCGGCTGAACCCTGAACCGCTCATCCCGGCGAATGCCGGGATGAGCGGTGTAAAAATCAGCCTTCCAGCGGCCGGGCATGGGCCGCCCGGGCTCACCCCGACCGCACGAACACCCGCGTGATCCTCGGATCGATTTCCCGGATCGCCACGGCGAAATCATCCCCGACTGTCTCGATATCGACCGCCGTCAGGGTGTCGCAGAAGTCCAGGGTGACGCCCAGCAGGATCTCGCTGGGACCCAGATGCATGCTCAGCACCCCGGCGACGCTGTCGATCCGCAGGTCGGCGGCCAGCATGGCGCGGACGTCCTCGACGACGCGCGGCGAGGCGGATTCGCCGGTGAGCAGGCTGCGGGTTTCGCTGGCCAGGAAGATCGCCACCAGCACCAGCAGCACCCCGATCGCCGCCGAGGCCGCCCCGTCCGCCCAGGGCAGATGGAGATAGGTCGAGCCGGCCACGCCCATCGCCGCGATGGCCAGACCGGCCAGGGCCGCTCCGTCGTCCAGCAGCACCGCGAAGGCCCAGAAATAGACCTCCATGCCGTAGCCGAACGGCTAGGTCTCGCTAGGCGGCTTTTTCGCGCGAGCCAGGCCCAGGAGCAACAGGCCCTGGTTGCCGGTGTCGACGCTGGAATGGATGGCCTCGGTCAGCATGGCCGAAGAGCCGGTCAGGACGAAGGCCGCGAACTTGGTGGCGGCGATCGCAAGGCGCCCGGCCAGGGCCGCATAGACGACCGTGGTCGAACTTTTATGAGATCCCGTCGCGGCCATGCGGGCCGAACGCGGCGGCGGGGGCCGCTGGTCCGTCAGCGCAGCGTCTATACCCGGTTGTAGGGATAGCGGTCGCGGATCATCCGTTGAAAGAATCGACCCTTGGACGGGGCGCGGGCGAAGGCCTCGGTCACGCGGGGCGGCACCCCGACATAGACGTATTCGTCGCCGTCATTGAACGTGACGAACAGTTTGCCGTGTTCGGGTTCGTAGTCGATTTGGCGGATCGCCGTGGAGTCAACGCGCATGGCAGAAAGCCTCCGCATGAGGAGCGTCTGTCCATAAGAGCGCGCGGCGAAGGGCGGCGGTTCCCAAGGACGGTTGGCGCCGTTTAGGGTGCAAGGCGCGACGAAATAGGGTCTAGTCCCTGGTGCCAAGGCCCCGCTTCGATGGGCTGGGGGAGAGAACGCACATGCAGCCGCATTCCTGGGTCGCCATCGTCACGCTGGTCGCTCTTCTCGTCTATGTCTGGATGGTCCTGCGAGTGGCGGGCGCCCGGAGAAGCACCGGCATCAGCGCCCCCACCATGACCGGTGATCCGGTGCTGGAACGGCATATCCGCGTGCAGGCCAACACCCTGGAATGGCTGCCGCTGTTCCTGCCGTCGCTGTGGCTGTTCGCCGTTTATTGGAGTGATCTGGTCGCCGCCGTGCTGGGCGTGATCTGGATTGTCGGGCGAATCGTCTACGCCATCGGCTATGTGGCGGATCCGGGCAAGCGCGAGACCGGGTTCACCATCCAGGCCCTGGCCACCGCCGTGCTGCTGTTCGGCGCCCTGGGTCGGGTCATCTGGATCCTGATGGTGGTCGGCAACTAGAGCCGGCTTTCCCGGCGGGCGCGGTCTGGCTATAGGGCAAGCCATGCCTCTGCCCGTCGATCCCGCCCGCTACAGCGCCTTCCTGGTGACCATGTTCGTCATGGCCATCACGCCGGGGCCAGCCAATCTGTTCGCTATCGCCACGGGAATGCAGAAGGGCAAGGCTGCGGCCCTGCTCGGCGTGGCGGGCATGAACGCAGCGACCTTGACCTGGTTCGCTGCGGCGGCTCTGGGGCTGGCGACCCTGATTATCGCCTTCCCCCAGGCCTTTCATCTGTTGGCCTGGGCCGGCGCGGCCTATCTGGTCTGGCTGGGGATCAGGTCCATCCGGTCGGGGTTGAAGCCAGCGGACCATACCGGCCAGCATCGCGCCTTCCAGATCAGCCGTTCGGCGTTTCGCGACGGTTTCGCCGTACAGATCGCCAATCCAAAGATCCTGCTGTTCTTCGGCGCGGTGCTGCCGCCCTTCATCGACATCCATCGGCCGCTGGCTCCGCAACTGGCGATGTTCGCGGCGGCCACCATTGGCATGGACCTGGTCAGCATGAGCGCTTATGGCCTGGGCGGCGCGGCGCTGTCGTCACGGATGAACGAGCCGACCTTTCGCCGGGGCTTCGCCCTGCTGGTCGGCGTGCTGCTGATCACGGCGGCCGGGCTGATCGTCTCGCGCGGCTGATCGCGTTGCCGCTGAAACGCTATGGCCTTGGCGAAACCACAAAGCTGCGCCATGCATTGAGTCTTATGGGACGAAATGACTCCTTCGAAGGAACGCGCCATGACGATTCGCAAGGCCATATCCGGAAAAGCCGGACTGGTCGCTGCCGTGGCGCTCGCCGCCCTCTTGACGGCCTGCGCCACCGCTACCCCCTACCAGCCGAACCTGCCCGGCCAGACGGCCTCGGGCGGCTTCACCGACCAACGCCTCGAGGGCGACCGCTATCGGGTCACCTTCGCCGGCAACAGCCTGACCTCGCGGGAAACCGTCGAACGCTATCTGCTGTATCGGGCCGCCGAACTCACCACCCAGCAGGGCTATGACTGGTTCGAGACCGCCGACCGCCGCACCGATCGCGACGCCCGCACGGTGATCGAAGGTGATCCCTTCGGCCGTCCGTTCGGCTATTACGGCGGCGGCGGCGGCGGCTACGGCTACTGGCGTCCGGCCTGGCGCTATTACGGCGCTGGTTACGGTGGCTGGCGTTCGTGGGATCCCTATTGGGGCGATCCCTTCTTCGCCAGTCAGGCCGAGGTCCGGACCATCCAAAAGTTCGAGGCCAGCGCCGAGATCGTGATGCACAAGGGCGTCAAGCCGGGTGGCGATCCGAGGGCCTACGACGCGCGTCAGATCATGGAAAACCTGACGCCCAGCGTTCAACGGCCGGTGGCGAAGTAACCTTCTTTCCTTCTCCCCTTGCGGGGAGAAGGAAGCTGGCGCCTATCGCGGCGCCATGCGGGTGCCGCCGTCCAGGCGCACGTCTTCGCCGTTGAAATAGTCGTTGGTGATCATCGTCAGGGCCAGGTGGGCGTATTCCGCCGGGTTGCCCAGGCGCTTGGGGAACGGCACCGAGGCCGCCAGCCCCGCCTTCACCGCCTCGGGCGCGTTGTTCATCAGCGGGGTGTTGAAGATGCCCGGCAGGATGCAGTTGACGCGGATGCCTTCGCTCATCAAGTCGCGGGCGATCGGCAAGGTCATGCCGACCACGCCGCCCTTGGACGCCGAATAGGCCGCCTGGCCCTTTTGGCCGTCTTCCGCCGCCACCGAGGCGGTGTTGACGATCGCGCCGCGCAGGCCGTCTTCCAGCGGCGCCAGGTCCAGCATGCCCTTGGCCGACTTGGCGATGCAGCGGAAGGTGCCCACCAGGTTGATCTGGATGATCATGTTGAAGGCGTCGAGCGGGAAGTGTTTGGTTTCGCCGGTGGCCTTGTCCCGGCCAGCGGTCTTGGCGGCGTTACCGGTGCCGGCGCAGTTGACGAGAATGCGTTCCTGGCCGTGGGCGGCGCGGGCCTTCTCGAACCCGGCGTCGACGTCGGCGTCAGAGGTGACATTGACCTTGCAGAACACGCCGCCGATCTCGGCGGCGACCTTCTCGCCGGTGGTCTCGTTCATGTCAAAGATCGCGACCTTGACGCCCAGGGCGGCGAGGGCGCGGGCGGTGGCCTCTCCGAGGCCCGAACCGCCTCCGGTGACGACGGCGGCGACGGTGTTGTCGAGTTTCATGGACGTTTCCTCTTTGGTTGCGTTTAACTGGAACCTTGAGGAGCGGTTTAACCTGATGAGCGCCGACGCCAAACCATCCCCCGACGTCAATCCGGGTTTCAAGCCTGACGATGTGCTGGATCCCAGGAAGGCTCTGGTCCCCGCGACCGTGCGGGTCAACGAGCAGCGCGTGACGCGCGGCTTCTGGCCGAAGATCCGCAAGGTGGCCTCCAAGGCGCCGTTCGCGGCCGAGGCGCTGTCGCTTTGGTGGTGCGCCCGGGATCCCACGACGCCGGCTTCGGCCAAGGGCATGATGTTCGCCGCTCTGGCCTATTTTGTGCTGCCGACCGACGCCATTCCGGACATCCTCCCGGCCGTCGGCCTGACCGACGACGCCGCAGTGATCGCGGCGGTCATCGCGATCGTCGGCCGTAACCTCAAGGCCCGTCACAAGGATGCTGCCAAGGCCTTCCTGACCAAGATGGGCGACGATGACTGACAGCGGATTGTGGGCGGGGGCGGCCGTCTGCGCGCTTTTCTATGGGCTGCTGTTGGTCGAGCGGCCGCCGTCGTTCATGCGCGCCGTGGTCAAGACCGCGGCCACTGGCGCCCTGGCGGTGCTGGCCTATTGGCAGGGTGGCGGACCGCTGCTGGCCATCGCCCTGGCGCTCTGCGCGGTGGGCGACGCCTTCCTGGCCGGCGATCCCAAGCGCTGGCTGCCGTTCGGCCTGGCCGCCTTCCTCGCTGGCCATGTCGCCTATGCGCTGCTCTTCTGGAAAGAGCGCGGGACGGCGGACGCGCTCTTTTGGGCGACAGCGCCGCTGGTCGTGGCGGCCGCGGCGGTCATGCTGTGGCGGCTCTGGCCCTCGCTCGGAGCGCTGCGGCCGGCGGTCGTGGCCTATGTCGCCGCGATCGTCGCCATGGTGACGCTGAGCCTGCTGCTGCCCCACGCCCGCTGGCCCGCCGCGCTGGGGGCCCTGGCCTTCATGACGTCCGACGCCGTCCTGTCCTTCGACCTGTTCATGGGCGCCAGGCTTGCGGGATCGACCCGATTGACGGCCTGGGCGGTATGGTTCCTCTACTTCGGCGGCCAGGCGATGATCGCCTACGGCATGTTGCGGTAGGAGAGCGTGATGGCCCTGTTCGAGACCCGTCCGATCACCGTATCGATCGCCCGGGCCGCCGCCGAGGTCTATGCTTTCGCTCAGCCGCCTGAAGCCTTCCCGAAATGGACGGCCGGCCTTGGCGCGGACCTGACCCGCGACGGCGACCGCTGGATCGCCCACGGCCCGGACGGCGACGTTCATGTGCGCTTCTCGCCGGACAACCCCTACGGCGTGCTCGACCACTGGGTGACCCTGCCGGACGGATCCGAGCTGTCGATCCCGCTGCGGGTGGTGGCCAATGGCGACGGCGCCGAGGTGACCCTGACCCTGTTCCGCGCCCCGGGCATGGACGATGCGGCCTTCGCCCGAGACCAAGGCCTCGTGGCCAAGGACCTGGCGACCTTGAAGGCGCTCATGGAGGCTTGATCGGAGCGAAGCTTAAGCTCCTCCCGCTGTTGGGGAGGCAGCGCGAAGGCGCCGGTGGGGGCGTGGTCCCACGTCGGCCAACTCCCCCTCCGTCGATCTACGATCGACACTTGCCCCACAGGGCCCCAAAGGGTGAGGCACTATCCCATCAAGCGCCCGCGCCAGGCTTCCCGCAACGGCCGCGAACACCACGTCGCCGGGCGTCCAGATAGTCCAGCACCTGCCCCCCTGCCCCCCTGCCCGACGGCCGCCCCTTTCTCCCCCTTTAACGGAAGACGGTCGCCAAGCGACCCGTAGGGAGCAAGTGCTAGGCCGCCTAGAGCCTGCGGAGCACCGCATCGCCCATCTGAGCCGTGGTCAACGCCCCGCCCAGGTCCCGTGTCCGGGCTCCGCCTTCCAGCGCCGCCTTGACCGCCGACAGCAGCGCATCAGCCGCCTCAAGGCGGCCCAGCGACCAGCGCAGGGCCATTTCGAACGACAGGATGGCGGCCAGGGGATTGGCCACGCCCTGGCCGGCGATGTCGGGGGCCGAGCCGTGGATGGGCTCGTACAGGCCTGGCTTGCCCGCCGCGCCCAGTGCAGCCGAGGGCAGCATGCCCAGCGAGCCGGTCAGCATGGCCGCGGCGTCCGACAGGATGTCGCCGAACAGGTTGTCGGTGACGATGACGTCGAACTGCTTGGGCGCGCGAACCAGCTGCATGGCGCAGTTGTCGGCCAGGATGTGCTCCAGCTCGACATCGGCATAGTCGCGGGCGTGCAGCTCGGTGACCACCTGCTTCCACAGCAGGCCGCTTTCCATGACGTTGGATTTCTCGGCTGAGGCCACGCGGTTGCTTCGGCCGCGCGCCAGCTCGAAGGCCACCCGCGCCACGCGCTCGATCTCGGCGGTGGTGTAGACCTGGGTGTCGACGCCCCGTTTCTGGCCGTTTCCGAGATCCTCGATGCCGCGCGGCTGGCCGAAATAGACCCCGCCCGTCAGTTCACGGACGAACATGATGTCCAGGCCTGAAACCAGCTCGCGCTTCAGGCTGGAGGCGTCGGCCAGGGCCTCGAAACAATAGGCCGGGCGCAGGTTGGCATAGACGTCCATCTCCTTGCGCAGCTGCAGCAGGCCGGCCTCGGGTCGCAGGTGGCGCGGGGCGTCCTTCCATTTGGGACCGCCGACCGCGCCCATCAGCACCGCGTCGCTGGCCAGGGCCGCGTCGCGCACCGCGTCGGTCAAGGGCGTTCCGTGCACGTCATAGCTGGCGCCGCCATAGAGGGCTTCGTCAATCTTCAGATCCGGGGTGAGGGCGGTGGCCACGCGGCGCACCTGCGCGCAGACCTCGGGGCCGATCCCGTCGCCGGGCAGGAGCAGGAGCGTGGACATCGGAGGGCTCTCTTAGATGGCGCGATAGGCGGAGACGTCGAAGGACGCCATGTTGCGGTCGTGGACGCCCAGCTCGGCGCAGCTTAGCCGCCAGGCGGCCATGTGCGGGCTGGCGCGGTGGAAGGCCAGGGCGGCCTCGTCGACGAAATGCTCGTAGACCCGGATCAGGCCGGGGTCGAGCGAGTCCTCGGTCAGGGCGTAGTCCAGGCAGCCGAGTTCGGCTCGGCTGCCTTCGACCTGGGCTTGCAGGTGAGGCCGCAGGTCGGCCAGGCGCTCGGGCGCGACGCGGATCGTGCCGGCGAGGATCAGGGTCACTGCCCTAGGCTTCCAGCCACGGCCGATCCAGCGCCCGCTTGCCTTCGTACACATCGATATCGGCGCCGTGCATCAGGGTTTCGCCGATGAAGTCCAGGCCCCGCAGCATCTTGTCCTTGCGCACGGGATCGATGTCGAACTGGAAGCTCTTGCCCGACGGCGAGATCACCGTCTGGGCGGCCAGGTCGATGCTGACCATGTGGTTGCCGCCCTTGGCCTCGTCCATCAACTGGGCGACCTCCTCGGGCTTCAGCACCACCGGCAGCAGGCCGTTGTTGAAGCAGTTGTTGTTGAAGATGTCGGCGAAGCTGGTCGAGATCACGCACAGGATGCCGAAGTCCATCAGCGCCCACGGGGCGTGCTCACGCGATGACCCGCAGCCGAAATTGTTTCCGGCGATCAGCACGGACGAGCCCTTGTACTCCGCCCGATTGAGCAGGAAATCGGCGTTCTCGCGGCCCTCGCCGTCGAAGCGGAAGTCGTAGAAAAGCCCCTTGGCCAGGCCCTCCCGCTCGACGGTTTTCAGGAACTGCTTGGGGATAATCTGGTCGGTGTCGATATTGGCCAGCGACAGCGGCGCCGCGCGACCGTCGAGACGGGTGAAGGCCTGCATCAGACGGTCTCCGTCAGGAAGGTGCGCACATCGACCAGATGTCCCGCGATCGCCGCCGCCGCCGCCATGGCTGGCGAGACCAGATGGGTGCGGCCGGCGCGGCCCTGGCGGCCCTCGAAATTGCGGTTGCTGGTCGAGGCGCAGCGCTCGCCCGGCTGCAGCTTGTCGGGGTTCATGGCCAGGCACATCGAGCAGCCCGGTTCGCGCCAGTCAAAGCCAGCGGCCTTGAAGATGGCGTCCAGGCCCTCTTCCTCGGCCTGTTCCTTGACCAGGCCCGAGCCCGGCACGACCATGGCCGTGACGTGGGGCGCTACCAGGCGGCCGTGCAGGAAGGCTTCCTGCACCACGGCGGCGGCGGCGCGCATATCCTCGATCCGGCTGTTGGTGCAGGAACCGATGAACACCCGGTCGATACGGGCCGCGCTGATCGGCTGGCCGGCGGTCAGGCCCATATAGTCAAGCGCCCGGTGGGCCGCGGCGCGCTTGCCGGGCGTGGCGAAGCTTTCCGGGTCGGGCACATTGCCGGTCACCGGGATGACGTCCTCTGGCGAGGTGCCCCAGGTGACCATCGGCACGAGCGCCGAACCGTCGATCACCACGGTGCGGTCGAAATGGGCGGCGGCGTCGCTGGCGAAGCTCTTCCAGTGGGCCAGCGCCATCTCCCAGGCCGCGCCCTTGGGGGCCGACGGCTTGCCCTGGATATAGGCGAAGGTCTTGTCGTCGGGCGCGATAAGCCCAGCCTTGGCCCCGCCCTCGATGGTCAGGTTACACAGGGTCATGCGACCTTCCATCGACAGGGCCTCGATGACCGGGCCGGCAAATTCGATGACATAGCCCGTGCCGCCGGCCGTGCCGATCTCGCCGATCACGGCCAGCGCGACATCTTTCGCCGTGACGCCGGGGCCAAGCTGGCCGTCGACGCGGACCTTCATGTTCTTCGACTTTTCCTGGCGCAGGGTCTGGGTGGCCAGGACGTGCTCGACCTCGGAGGTGCCGATGCCGTGGGCCAGGGCTCCGAAGGCGCCGTGGGTCGAGGTGTGGCTGTCGCCGCAGACGATGGTCATGCCCGGCTGGGTGCGGCCCTGCTCGGGACCGACCACGTGGACGATGCCGTTCCTGATGTCGCCCATCGGGAAGAACTCGATGCCGTTGTCCTGGACGTTGCGCGCCAGGGTCTGGAGCTGCAGCCGCGCCTCTTCGTCGGTCACCGCGTCGACGCCTAGGGCCTGGCCCTGCGTCGGGATATTGTGATCGGCCACGGCCAGGGTGCGGTCGGGTCGGCGCACCTTGCGGCCCGCCGCGCGAAGGCCGGCAAAGGCCTGCGGCGTGGTGACTTCGTGGATCAGGTGCAGGTCGATATAGAGGATCGCCTCGCCGTCCTGCTGACTGACGACGTGGGCGTCCCAGATCTTGTCGTAGAGGGTCTTGGGGAGGGTCTTGGGTGCGGAGCTCATGATACCCGCGCGTCTAGGCCTTGAGCGGGGGCGCGTAAAGCGGCCAGCGCTCAAAATTCGAGGTCGATCGCGGCGCTCGCGGTCGTTCGTGCCCCCAGAGGCACAGTGCGAGTCGCCGTGGCGCAGTTTCTTGCCTCGAATGGCCTATTCGGCAGCGTAGACCAGGGGGTGGGCATGGGCCCACAGGTGGGCGCGGTAGGTATCAAAGCACTGCTCGCCGCAGATCAACCGCATCACCGCGCCCTCGGCGATGTGCCGGGCGCAGTCGGGATTCTCGGTGACCAGCGGGATCAGGGCCTCGGCGTTCCAGGCCTTGGAGTGCTCGACGTCGAGCACAGCGTGCAGGGCGAAGTACTTGCGCACCTCCGGCGCCACGCCGACCCGCTTGAGGCCGGCGTCGACCAGGGCCACGCGGCCTGGGGCGGTCAGCTCGACCACGCCCAGGGCGCCGACCGACTGGTAGGTGTAGCGACGGGTGGTGGCGAAGGCGGTCATGGCGTTGGCCAGGGCCAGGGACTGCCACAGGGTGAAGTCGATGGTTGGCGTCAGGCCGAGCACCGCGGTCGTTCGGGTCAGCATCGGGCCGTGCATGCCATTGGCGTTGCCGCGGCCCATCTCGTCCCAGTAGTTGCGGGCCAGTTCCAGCTTGGCGCGGTCCGACAGCTTGACCTGGGTCAGGGCGACCAGGTCGTCGAACCCGGCTTCGCCAGCGGCTTCCTGGGTCAGGAACCACTTCAGGTCCTCCAGGCTGGCCTCGACCTCAAGCCAGTCGAACAGTGGATCGCCTTGGCCGGGGCCGAACGCCTTGAGGTCCTCGAACCAGCCGATGAAACCGTCAGGATCGGTCGGCAGGTCGGCGACCATGGGCGCGATAGAGGCGCGGAACTGCTCGACGAACTCGCCTTCCAGCCGCTTCATGCGCGCTTCCTCAGCCACTTCCGCGCGCCAGCCGGCGGTGGGGGTCGCCACCGCCATTCGGCGATGGTTCCAGTGGGCCAAACCGCGATGCAGGGCTTCGGCGTCGGGAAATTCGGGGGTGAAGAGACCTAGGTTCGCCAGGCGTTGACCACCAAACATCTTGCTCTCCGTAGACTATCCATGGGGCGAGACGGCGACCGAGGGTGCGCCGAGACTCATCTTGGGAAGACGTAACGGGATTTCAGGCCAGGTGTTCCTGAGTTACTTGACTGACAGAGGCGGCGTCGCAGACGCCAACGAAAGAGGGCGCGCTCGGTGGCGCGCCCTCGTATCGTTATTTGGCTTCGAGACCTGAGGTCATTAAAGCCGGCCACACCCTGCAAGGGAGCGGTCTGAAAGCCCGTCGCCGAAGCGGTGGGGGTAGTTCATCAAACACCCCAGAACAATGTTCTGTCAACATGTACGTGCGGATGCACTAAAGCTTGACCTTGGGCGGGCTCGAAGAAAAAGGCCCCGGCGTTTCCGCTGGGGCCTTCTTCGATCTTGCAGAAACAATCAGGCCTATTCGGCGATGACGGTCTTGTCCTTGCGGACGGTGGCGCGTTCGGCGATCCGGGCCGACTTGCCGCGACGGTCGCGCAGATAATAGAGCTTGGCGCGACGGACCACGCCGCGACGCTTCACTTCGATGCTTTCGATGTTCGGCGACAGCAGGGGGAACAGACGTTCCACGCCTTCGCCGAACGAGATCTTGCGGACCGTGAAGCTCTCGTGGATGCCGCCGCCCGAACGGGCGATGCAGACGCCTTCATAGGCCTGGACGCGCTCGCGCTCGCCTTCCTTGATGCGCACGTTGACGCGCAGGGTGTCGCCCGGTTCGAAGTCCGGGATGGCGCGGGCCGCGAGCAAACGCTCGGATTCAACGCGCTCAAGTTCCTTGATGATGTTCGCAGCCATGTCTCATTCTCCTTTGGGCTTACCCGTTTTCGGGCCGCCTTTTGCCTGTTGATTGGCGAGATGCGCTTCCCAAAGATCGGGGCGCCGCTCGCGGGTGGTCTCTTCACGCATACTGGACCGCCACTGGGCCACCTTCTTGTGGTCGCCCGACAGCAGCACCTCGGGGATATCCCGTCCTTCGAACGTCCGCGGCCTGGTATACTGCGGATGCTCCAGGAGACCGTCCTCGAAGCTTTCTTCCTGCGTGCTCTCGAAATTGCCCAGAACCCCTGGAGCCAATCGAACGCACGCCTCGATCACGACCATCGCCGCCGCCTCGCCACCGGCGAGCACCGCGTCTCCGACCGAGACCTCCTCGAACCCCCGGGCGTCGAGCACCCGCTGGTCCACCCCCTCGAAACGGCCGCACAGGACGATGACGCCCGGAGCCTTCGACCATTCCTTGACACGCGCCTGGGTCAGGGGCCGACCCCGGGCGCTCATGTACAAAAGCGGCCGTCCACCGACCTCCACGCTGTCCAGCGCGGCGGCGATGACGTCCGCTTTGAGTACCGCTCCCGCGCCGCCACCCGCAGGGGTGTCGTCGAGGAAGCCGCGCTTATCTGTGGAAAAGCCCCGAATGTCCAGTGTTTCCAAACGCCACAGGTCCTGCTCCTTCCACGACGTGCCGATCAGCGAAACGCCGAGCGGGCCGGGGAAGGCCTCGGGGAACATGGTCAAGACGGTGGCGGTGAACGGCATGGGCGCTCTGTAGCGCCGCATGTGCGCGAAGACGAGAGGGGCAGGCCCTCATCGATCAGGTCAGGATGGTCCTGGGCAGGGGCTTGCCGGCCTCGGCGGGCATCAAGGGCGGGGTCAACCTGACAGGCTCGCGGGTGGGGTCGGCTGTCGGCGCGGCGTGATGCACGGGGGCCACGGCCAGCACGGCGGCGGTGGTCAGGGTCGCGGCGGCGAGCGCCGCACCGACACGGATCTTCTTCCATGAAATCATGGGCGAGGGGTCTTCCTGCGTTTCGGGTCGTTCAATCCAAAGCCCGGGAGCGGGGGAGGTTCCCGTGGAGGCGGCCTTGGCGGACCTCCTGCCTCTAGGCGAAGCGATTGACCTCGCCAAGGCGGCATTACGACGCGTTCGCCGCATTTCGCGGCGGCGCCGCAAGGGCGGGCGAGGGCGCCTAAACCTGTCAGCAGCGGGTCAATTGGGTCCGATTTCCGCGAGACGCACGCCGCCGTGCCGGACCATAGTCCCGCCGTCCAGCCAGTGAGCCCGCCCGTGACCCAGACCACCGCCGACCGTTTCCACGCCCTGCACGCCGGCCCGGACGTGCTGATCTTGCCCAACGCCTGGGACGCCGCCAGCGCGGCCCTGATGGAAGACGCCGGGGCCGCCGCCGTGGCCACTTCCAGCGCCGCCGTGGCCTGGGCGCGGGGCTATGCCGACGGCGACGCCCTGCCGGTCTCGGCCCTGATCGATGTGATCGCCGGCATCGGCCGGGTGATCAAGGTCCCGCTGACCGCCGACATCGAGGGCGGCTATACCGACGACCTCACCGAGCTGACCGAGACCGTCAAGGCGGTGATCGGGGCCGGAGCGGTCGGGATCAACCTCGAAGACGGCCGTCGCGATCCAGACATCCACGCCCGCAAGATCGAGACGGCGCGGGCCGCCGCCGAGGCGGCCGGCGTGAAGCTGTTCATCAACGCCCGCACCGACGTCTATCTGGCCGGCCTGGCGCAGGGCGAGGCGGCCCTGGCCGAGACGTTGCGCCGGGCCGCGCTCTACGCCGAGGCCGGCGCCAGCGGGATCTTCGTGCCGCTGCCCATCGAGGAAGACGTGCTTTCGACGCTCGCGGCCGCGACCGCCCTGCCTCTGAACGCCATGGGCCGACCGGGCATGCCGCCGGCGACGCGCCTCGCCGAGCTGGGCGTGCGCCGCCTGAGCTCGGCCACCGGACCGTTCCGGGCCGCCTATGGCGCGATGCTCGCCGCGACCAAGACTTTCCTCGTCGATGGCGACACCACCGGCTGCGCGGCCTCCGCCAAGGACCTGCCCGACCTCAACGCGCGGTTCGGCTAGGGCTTCTTGGCGGGCGGCGCAGCCGAGGGCGGCGCCGCAGCCGCCTCCTGCCAGTTGAACCGAATAGGCAGGACGATGGGCAGGCCGTCCAGCGGCTCGCCCTCTTTGCTCCAGGGGTTCATCGCCATCAGCTTGGCCGCCTCGATCGCCGCAGCCCCGAAATCCAGACCGACAGGGTCCTCGTGTCGCACCTGACAATCCGTCAGCTCGCCTCGGATATCCACTACGCAGCCGACCACTCCAAGGCCCGTCTTCACCCCGGCCTTGATCGCCGCCTGTGGATAGGCCAGCGCCATCCCCTCAGGGGTCATGGTTCGGGTCCATTTGGGCGCGGTGATCTTGCGGGTGTCGGGGCTCGCCGGATCGCGAAAACGGAACGGCACATCGACGGTATAACTGCTCAGCGTCTTCACCTGATCTGGGGCGAAGGCGACCCTGAAGTTCGGCGACAGTGAGCGCGCGGCCTTGCCGAAACCCTTGCCGGTCGGGATTTCAGACAGCACGCTGCAGAAGGTCAGGCCGCCGGTTTTGTTCAGGTTGCAGCGCAGGGCGACTTGGCCGGTCACCGCGCCTTTGGCGTCGGCGGGCCAGGCCGCACGTACCTGAGCAGTCGATGGCGTGCTGGTCCAAGGCGGATCCAGCACCAGGCTCTTGACCGGTCCGCTGGGCATGGGCATGTTTTCGAAGCCTGCCCAGACCACGGGAATGGTGGCCTCGGTCTCCACGGGCTTGCCGCCCCGGATCTTGGGTTTCAGCCGAAATAGCGGCGAAAGCGCGAGCGCCGCCGCGCCGAAACCCATGTTCTCGGGCGTCTGGTGATCGACCTTGCAGTCGCGCAGGAAGCCTTCCTCATTGACCTTGCAGACGATTGTCGCCCTGGCGTTGGCCGGCGGCCTGTCGCGCGCCGCGACGGGAAAGACGCCCATCAATTGCCCGGCGGAGGGTTTGGTCAGCCAGTCGGGGTTGGAATCGCCGGGCGCGAGGAAGCTGTAGCTGCGCTCAAACCGTCGCCCGATAATCGCGGCGCCGTTGTCGTCCTTGACCTTGACCCGATCCTTCGCTGACAGCCCGAGGGCCGCGTCACCGAAGCCCAGGCCGGCGGGCTCTTCCTTGGTCACCTTGCAGCCGGATAATCGGCCGCCCGCGTCAGCGGTGCAATTGAGGTCCACATCGCCCGAAATCTTCTGGGCGAAGGCGGCCTTGGGATAGGCTGCGGCGACATCCTCGGATTTGGCGCGCTGCATGTAGGAAGGGTGGGCTAGCGGCTCGTCCGCCGCCCGGCCGTGCGTCGGCGCCAATCCCGTCAAAGCCGCCACGGCCAGCGCCGTCAGAAGTGCCGCCCTCATATATCCCCCGAGTTGAGCTAAGCTGCCGCTACGTTTCGCAGCCTAGGGTGGAGCCTAGTCGGTCGGCACGGCAAGCGCCAGCATGAAGCTGGGCGTCTGAGGTGTTCCCGCGCGCCTCTCGACCGCCTATCTTGGCCCCATGACCGACACGCTCGCCGATTCCGCCGTCTCCGCTGAAGCCGCTCTGGCCGAGGCAGACCGCCCCCTGACCCAGGACGGTCCTACCGTCCGGCTGTTCCTGGTCGACGGCTCGGCCTATCTGTTTCGCGCCTATCACGCACTGCCGCCCCTGACCCGCAAGAGCGACGGCCTGCCGGTGGGCGCGGTGCAGGGCTTCTGCAACATGCTGTGGAAGCTGCTGCGCGACATGCAGGGCGACGCGCCCACCCACCTGGCGGTGATCTGGGACCATTCGGAAAAGACGTTTCGCAACACCCTCTACGACAAGTACAAGGCCCACCGCCCGCCGCCGCCCGAGGACCTGATCCCGCAGTTCCCGCTGGTGCGCGAGGCGACCCTGGCCTTCGGCGTGCCGGCCATCGAGCTGCCGGGTTATGAGGCCGACGATCTGATCGCCGCCTATGCCTGCCGGATGCGCGAGCTGGGCGGCGAGACGGTGATCGTCAGCTCCGACAAGGACCTGATGCAGCTGGTCGGCGACGGCGTCTCGATGTTCGACCCGATGAAGGGCGTGCGCATCGACCGCGAGCAGGTGTTCGAGAAGTTCGGGGTCTATCCCGACAAGGTGGTGGATGTTCAGGCCCTGTGCGGCGACAGCGTTGATAATGTGCCCGGCGCCCCCGGCATCGGCATCAAGACCGCCGCCCAGCTGATCAACGAATATGGCGACCTCGATACGCTGCTGGAACGGGCCGGCGAGATCAAGCAGCCCAAGCGTCGCGAGACCCTGATCGAATATGCCGACCAGATCCGCCTGTCGCGCCTGCTGGTCAAACTCGACTGCGACACGCCCTTGCCGGAGCCGATCGACGACCTGACGGTGCGCGAGCCAGACAAGCAGGTGCTGGCCGACTTCCTGGAGCTGATGGAGTTCCGCTCCCTCGCCCGCCGGGTCGGCGACGGCAACGCCTCGGCCGCGCCGCGCACACTGGGCCCGTCTGGGGGTCGTCCCCCCAGCGCCCCGACCGCGCCGGTGCTGGGCGTGTCCTACATGACCGCCGCCGCGCGAGCGGCCGCCAATCCGGTGGCCGAGCCCGTGTCCATCGACCACGCGGCCTATGTGCGCATCCAGGACCTGGAGACCCTCAATGCCTGGATCGCCAAGGCCACGGCCAAGGGCGTCATCGCCTTCGACACCGAGACCGACGCCCTGTCCTCGGCCACGGCCGGCCTATGCGGCGTGTCCCTGGCGATCTCGCCGGGCGAGGCCTGTTACATTCCAGTCGGCCACTGCGAGAAGGACGGCCTGGCCCTGGAGGCCGCCGCCGACCTGGTGCAGGTTTCACTCGAAGACGCGATCGCCGCGCTGAAGCCGCTGCTGGAGAGCCCCGCGGTTCTGAAAGTCGCCCAGAACGCCAAGTACGACATCGCCGTGCTGGCGCGCTACGGGATTAATGTGGGTCCGATCGAGGACACCATGTTGATCAGCTACGTGCTGGAGGCCGGTTTGCACGGCCATGGCATGGACGAGCTGTCGGAGCTGCATCTGGGCCACAAGCCGATCCCCTTCAAGCAGGTGGCCGGCGCGGGTAAGGCGCAGATCAGCTTCAAGCACGTCGCCCTCGATCAAGCGACGGCCTATGCCGCCGAGGACGCCGACGTCACCCTGCGGCTCTACACTGTGCTCAAGCCGCGCCTGGCGCGCGAGGGCCTGCTGACGGTCTACGAGACCCTGGAGCGTCCGCTGCCCACCGTGCTGGCGGCCATGGAGAACGACGGCATTCGCGTCGATCCCGAGACCCTGCGCCGGCTGTCCAACGAGGTCTCGATGCGCATGGCGCAGTTCGAGGCCAAGGCCCAGGAACTGGTCGGCCGACCGTTCAACCTCGGCAGCCCCAAGCAGATCGGCGACGTGCTGTTTGGCGAAATGGCCCTGAAGGGCGGCAAGAAGACCGCGACCGGCCAGTGGTCGACCGACAGCGACGTGCTGGAAAGCCTGGCCCTGGAGCACGAGCTGCCGCGCGTGCTGCTCGACTGGCGCCAGCTTTCGAAGCTGAAGGGCACCTATACCGACAACCTGATCGCCGCCATCGCGCCGGGCGGAGACAATCGCATCCACACCTCCTACGCCCTGGCGGCAACCACGACGGGCCGGCTGTCGTCGTCGGACCCCAACCTCCAGAACATCCCGATCCGCACCGAGGAGGGCCGCAAGATCCGCAAGGCCTTCGTGGCCGCGCCGGGCAAGGTGTTGATCAGCGCCGACTACAGCCAGATCGAGCTGCGCCTGCTGGCCCATATCGGCGACATCCCGCAGCTGAAGATCGCCTTCCAGGAGGGCTTGGACATCCACGCCATGACCGCGTCGGAAATGTTCAACGTACCGATCGAGGGCATGCCCAGCGAGGTGCGCCGCCGGGCCAAGGCGATCAATTTCGGCATTGTCTACGGCATCTCGGCGTTCGGCCTGGCCAACCAGCTGTCCATCCCGCAGGGCGAGGCGGGGGCCTATATCAAGACCTATTTCGAGCGCTTCCCCGGCATCCAGGCCTATATGGAAACGACCAAGGCCTTTGTGCGCCAGCACGGCTATGTCACCACCATCTTTGGCCGCAAGATCAACATTCCCGACATCGGCGGCAAGTCGGTGGCTCACCGGCAGTTCGCCGAGCGGGCGGCGATCAACGCCCCGATCCAGGGCGCCGCGGCCGATGTCATGCGTCGCGCCATGATCCGCATGCCGAGCGCGCTGACGGCCGCGGGGCTGTCGTCCCGGATGCTGCTGCAGGTGCACGATGAACTGGTCTTCGAGGCCCCCGAGGCCGAGGCGCAGGCCACCATCGCTGTCGCCCGCGAGGTCATGGAGGGGGCGGCCGCGCCGGCGGTGGACATCTCGGTGCCGCTGACCGTCGAGGCCAGAGCCGCCGTCAACTGGGACGAGGCGCACTAAGCGCTATTGCACGAATTATTTTTGCACGTGCGCCTCACCGCCTGGGGTGGAGTGCTTCCGCCGCGGAAACCTCGATGCCCGCTAGACGCAACCTCAGACATAGAAATGCTACCGGTATCGTAATTTCCGCTACCCGTCCCACCAGGCGCTGCGACGTTGGGTCACGGTACAGTTAAGGTCGTGGAAACCGTCTTCTCCGCACAAATGGAGTGCGACGCGGGCGCTTCAGCTGCGGTTTAGATATCTGCCGATCTGAAGGATCCCGTGCTCGCCGCCCAACACCGGAGAGCGGCCATGAACTTTGGCGATTTAAAGATCCCCCACAAGCTGATGACGGTTTTCGCCGTCATGCTGACCGCGATCGCCGTGATGACCGCCACTCTCTATGTGAACCAGCACGAGTACGAGAGCCCGGTCGATCGCACCGAGCAGGCCTACGAGTCGCTGCGCGCCGCCGACACCGCCGCCTTCCGTCTGACGCGGCAGGAGAACTCGCTGCGCGGTTTCCTGCTCTCTGGCGACGATTACTACGTCAAGCGCCTGGAAGAAGCTCACAAGCCGAAATTCATGGCCGCCCTCGACAAGCTGCGCGTCCTGGCTATGGGCGACGAGTCCGACCTGGCCCGCATCGCCGCAGTCGACGCCGCCTATGCCAATTATCGCAAGCTTGCCATCGAGCCGGGCGAGGCCCTGGGCCGCGATCCGCTGACCCGCCCGCAGGCCGTCGAACTGGTCAAGCACGACGGCGTCGCCGACCAGGCGGTGACGCCGGTCGAGGACACCATCGAAGCCATCGTCGAGGATTCCGAAGCCGTGCTGGCCACCGAGGCCGCCGCGCAGAAGAAGGCCTCGCTGGCAACCACCCTGGCCCTGGCCATCGGCGCCGCCGTGACCATCGCCATCGCCTTGGGGGGCGGCCTGCTGCTGTCGGGCGCCATAGTCGGACCCGTGGCCGCCATGACTGCGGCCATGCGCCGCCTGGCTTCGGGCGACAACAGCGTCGAGGTTCCGGCGATCGGCCGCAAGGACGAGATCGGGCAGATGGCCGCCGCCGTCCTCACCTTCAAGGAAGCCGCCATCGAGAAGATTGGCATCGAGGGCGCCGCCGCCAGCCAGCGTCGCGCCACCGAGACCGAACGCGCCGCCGTGGCGGACGAGAAGGCTCAGGTCGAGCGCAGCGACGCCGTCGATTTCGGCGCCCTGAACGAGGCCCTGGATCATCTGGCCGGCGGCGATCTGACCCACCGGATCGTCATTCCCTTCTCGCCTAAGGCCGAGAGCCTGAAGGCCAATTTCAACGCCGCTGCGGACCGCATGCAGGACGCGATGAAGGCCATCGCCGCCGCCACGGGCGGGGTCAACAGCGGGACCGATGAGATCGCCAGCGCTCCGGATGACCTGTCGCGCCGCCCCGACCAGCAGGCCGCCAGCCGGGAGGAGACCGCCGCCGCCCTCGACGAGATCACCGCCACCGTCCGCAA
>JACMOF010000520.1 GCA_014378155.1 Caulobacter sp.
CGAAGGGTGTATTGCAACACCTGTTGCAATCAAGCCCGGCCAACCCTGCATGATGGGAAGGTGGGAGGAAGGGCTGGGAGCTCGCGAGCGAACCGGGATTTGGTCCGGCGCTGGCTGCTTGAGGCTTCCATGCCCAGACCTTCTCACCGCAACGACGCCACACCTTGCCAGACCGCCGATCTGTTCGCCGCGGCGGCGGGCGTGGGCGAGATGACCGCTCGCTACGCCGGCCCTTCGTCTCCAGCCCCCTCAAACGGGACGCTGGGCGCGAGGGCCGCGACCGGCGGCCTGGCGGGCCTGAGCGACGCCGAGGCGCTCGAACTCCTGCTCTCGCGGTCCTTGGCCAACGGCGCCCGGGCCACGGCCGCAGCACTTCTGGCCCGGTTCGGTTGCCTCCGGCGGGTGCTGACGGCCGACCTCGCCGCGCTTTCGGCGTTTGTCGACATCCGCGTCGGCATCGACCTGCAGCTGATCTACGACGCCGCGCGCCGGCTTGCGGCGGCCGAGTTGCCGGGACGTTGCGTCGTCTCCTCGTGGACGGCGCTGATCGACTACCTGAAGCTCACCATGGCCCACTGTGAACGCGAGGCGTTCCGCGTGCTGTTCCTGGACAGGAAGAACCAGCTGATCGCCGATGAGATTCTCAATCACGGCACCATCGACCACGCGCCGGTCTATCCGCGTGAGGTCGTGCGGCGTGCGCTGGAGGTGTCCGCGTCGGCCGTGATCTTGGTGCACAATCACCCATCCGGCGATCAGACCCCTTCGTCGGCCGATATCGAGATGACCAGGAAGATCATCGACGCCGCGCGGACCCTGGGGATCGCGGTGCATGACCACGTCATTGTCGGGCGCGCCGAGGTCGCCAGCTTCAAGGCGCTGGGGTTGATCTAGGGGGCCAGGGCGGGGCTTTGACGTAGCCGGCGGCCTGGAGAAGGATGACCTGCGCTGAGGATAGACGGATCATGACCGAAGAAACCTGGACCCCCCGCGAGCGGCAGCAGCTTGATCGTCTGGCGCTTGGTCTTGTCGAGACCTGCGTGCGCGACAGCCAGCTTGAGACCCTGCACTCCGGCGTTTTTCCAGGGAGCGCCACAGGTGACTACAGCGATGTGAAGGTGGTCTCACCCTATGGCGAGATCCCATGGACGCAGGTTTCGCGGATCTCCGACGAGGAGATGAAGGCGTTGATGATCGAAGTGACCAACCGCGTCTTCACCTATCTCAGCTTTCCGGAAGATCTGATGAGCCTGCGGGGGGCGTCGCGTTGGGACCAGCCGACGATTGACGAGCCTCTGATGCGAACGGTGCTCGCCCGTCGCGCACGCCGTGAGGCTGGCGAGCCTTAGCCCGCGCAGAGTCAGATCGCCAATGCCCGCTCCAGATCCGTGTGCTCGAAGGCGCTTTGCATACGCCGGACCTCAGCGGGCCGCGCGCCGATCTCGGCGGCGACATCGCGCCAGACCCGTGTGGCCTGGCCGACCTGCGCGATGATCTCGCGTGCGGGCTTTGGACCCAGGCCGAAGAGTTCAGCGACCGATTCCACCAGGCCCAGGTCGCAGGTGCCTTCATCCAGATCGATGTTGGTGGTGAGGATGCGCGGCCGGACGTCGGTCGGAGTTGGGTTGAGGTCGTAGGCGGGCGAAAGCGTCCAGCCGCTTTGTCCCGCCCACAGGAAGCCGTGGTTTCGCAGATGGTCATCGACGTTGGAGATCAGGACGTTGAACACCATTCGCCGGTAGAGCTCGACGGCGTCCTGCTTGGCCTGGGCGCCATGTTGGGTGAGCACATCGACCAGCTCGGGATAGCTGCCTCGTTCGCCGTCGCGCAGCCCCAGCATCGACAAGGCTGACAGAAAGGGAATGCGCGTCTCGCCATCCCGGTCGAAACGTCGGGACAGCAGAATGGACTTGTCCGCGACCTTCACCAGATCATGACGCGGCGTGCGGATGCCGGCGCGCTTGGCCAGCCTCAACGCCACTTCTTCCCAGAGCTCGATGCTGTAGTCGTCGGTCTCTTTGGGAAACTTGGCGATCGACAAGCTGCCATGCTGGTCGATCACCGAGGCTTTTGGGCGCGCGCCGCCGAGCGAGGAGCCGGGCGCGAAGATCATCGCGAGATCTTCGTCGGTCTCTTCATCGCGCAGGATGCGCTCGGTGACGCCCATCAACCGACCCAGTTCGACGAGGCCCGGCACGCCGGTTTGGGTCGGAGCCCGAAAATCGGCTTCACCGGGCTCGCGAAAGCGCAACGCGCCGAGCCGGGATACGTCGGCCACGCCCAGGAGATAGTCGGCGTCCGAAAGGGCGCGCACCGGGCGGCCGTCACGCTCGGCCTGGCGGCGTTCGGCGCGCTGCATCAGCCGGCGGCCCCAGGTATCGGGCGCGGAATCGCCAATCGAGCCGAACATCGACAGGCCCGCGGCCGGCGCGAACGCGCCCTGGCCCAGGGTCAACGCGGGCTCCAGTGAAAAGCGGGCCGCGTCCGCCAACCAGGCGGGATGATATTCGAAGACCACGGCTTCCCCGCCGCGTCGCGGCTGACGGTGGAGCGTGCCGACCCGGCGCAGGCCGGCAGAGAAGTCGATGTGAACCTCAACCTCAGCCATGGTCGTCCACTCTCACCCGCTTGAGCCGCACGCGCATGGGCAGGGCCTCGGACGCCATTGAGAGGCCAACCTCGTCCTGGCCCGGCGCGGCCACGTCCCCAAGCCGATCCAGCAGGCCCAAAGCCTGAAGCACCGCTGCATAGATGCCGATGCCCACGGCGTTGTCGCCAGCCTCTATCCGGCGCAGGGTGGAGCGTGACGTGAAGGCGCGCTCGGCGACGACCTCCGCCGGCAAGCCACGACGCCGGCGTGCGTCCTTGATATCGCCCCCCAGCTTGCGAAGGCTGTGGCGAACGGCAGTCGAGGGATGGTGTGGCGTTGCCATGATGGCACCTTCGCGCTCCGCTAATGGCGGATTATGTATCACCAAGCTCTCATTAAAGTAAGTGGTTTGGAGGAAAACCGTCTGTCCTAGCGCGGCCTGTCCGACAGCGGCGGTGTGGGAATCTGCACGATGGCTTGCGCCATCAGGCCTAGAAATCGTTGTCCAAGGCTTCGCCGCGTCGTGCGCGGACGCGGGCTTTTGAGCGTGAGAGGATCAGCCCTTCCTGGTCGCGGGCGGGATCGGCCAGACTGTGCATGTCGGCGAGAAGGTCGAAGGCCCAAAGCAGGGCGGCATAGGTCGCGACACTGGTTGATGGCTTGCCACGTTCGGCATCCGACACGGCGCGGCGACCCACGCCAATCTTCTGGGCGACCTCCTCGATCGTCTGGTTTCGTCGCAACCGCGCTGTC
>JACMOF010000521.1 GCA_014378155.1 Caulobacter sp.
CCAGGCGTCCGATTTCGTTTCTCCGACAATCCTCTCACGCAGGGGGAGGTGGCCCGCAGGGCCGGAGGGGGTCTACCGCGCTATCTGCCAATTCCCTTCAAGGGGAGGAGCCGCCCGCTTCGGGGGACGGAGGGGTCTGCTCAGTTGGCCGGTAGGTCTCGCTTCCTAAGAGGAGGTGGCCCGAAGAGCCCCGGCGGCTCCGCCGCCTCGACCACCCAAGTCCTCTCCCCCCCCGTGGGGGAGGCGCTCGAGAAGCGACCGGTGGGGGAGTGTGGGGTCGACTCAGTCGGGTGGTGACCTGCGCCGCTCACACCCCCTCCGTCGGCTTTGCCGACACTTCCCCTACGGGGAAGGATCTCAAGCCCCGGCCTGCACCCCAACGACCAACGTGGTTTCCACTCCGCTTGAAACCGCGCTATGCAGCCCCGACCTCCGGTTCGACCGGATCCAGTACGAACACCCGAGACGCCGATGACCAGCCGACCCAGCCTGAACGAGATCCGCAGCACCTTTCTGAACTATTTCGGCGCGGCCGATCATGCGATCACGCCCTCGGCGCCGCTGGTGCCGCAGAACGATCCGACGCTGCTGTTCGTCAATGCCGGCATGGTGCCGTTCAAGAACGCCTTCACCGGCGCCGAGGCCCCGCCCTATCCGCGCGCCACCTCGTCGCAGAAGTGCGTCCGGGCCGGCGGCAAGCACAATGATCTCGACAATGTCGGCTACACCGCCCGCCACCACACCTTCTTCGAGATGCTCGGCAATTTCTCGTTCGGCGACTATTTCAAGGAACAGGCGATCACCCACGCCTGGACCTTGTTGACCCGCGAGTTTGGCCTGCCCAAGGATAAGCTGCTGGTCACCGTCTACCACACCGACGACGAGGCCGCCGACCTCTGGAAGAAGATCGCGGGTCTGGATGACAGCCGCATCATCCGCATCGCCACCAACGACAATTTCTGGTCGATGGGCGATACCGGCCCCTGCGGCCCGTGCTCGGAAATCTTCTTCGACCACGGCGACCACATCCCCGGCGGCCCCCCCGGCAGCCCCGATGAGGACGGTGACCGGTTCATCGAAATCTGGAACCTGGTCTTCATGCAGTTCGAGCAGATGGCCGGCGGCGAGCGCCTGTCGCTGCCCAAGCCCTCGATCGACACCGGTATGGGCCTGGAGCGCATCGCCGCCATCCTGCAGGGCGTGCACGACAATTACGACATCGACCTGTTCAGGGCCCTGATCGCCGCCAGCGTCGAGCTGACCGGGGTGAAGGCGCAAGGCGACCAGGCCCCGTCGCACCGGGTGATCGCTGACCATCTGCGCTCGTCCTCGTTCCTGCTGGCCGACGGCGTCACCCCCTCGAACGAAGGCCGCGGCTATGTGCTGCGCCGGATCATGCGCCGGGCCATGCGCCACGCCTATCTGCTGGGTGCGGGCGAGCCCTTGATGCACCGCCTGGCGCCGACCCTGGTGGCGCAGATGGGCCAGGCCTATCCCGAACTGCGCCGCGCTGAGGCCTCTATCGTCGACACCCTGCGCCAGGAAGAGGAGCGTTTCCGCGTCACCCTGGGCCGCGGCATGGGCCTGCTCGACGACGCCACCGCGGGCCTGACGGCCGGCGGCGTGCTGGACGGCGAGACCGCCTTCAAGCTCTACGACACCTACGGCTTCCCGCTCGACCTGACCCAGGACGCCGTGCGCGCCAAGGGCATCACCGTCGACACCGACGGCTTTGACGTGGCCATGGACCGCCAGCGCACGATGGCCCGCGCCAACTGGGCGGGCTCCGGCCAGACCGGGGCGGCCGCCGCCTGGTTCGGCGTCAAGGAACGTGCCGGCCCGACCCAGTTCACCGGCTATGACCACACCGAGACCACGGGCGTTGTGAAGGCGATCCTGATCGACGGCGCGGAAACCGACGCCGCCACGGCGGGCACGACCGTCGAGGTCCTGCTCGACCGCACCGGCTTCTACGCCGAGAGCGGCGGCCAGGCCGGCGACACCGGCGTGATCGAGGCGAACGGCGTCGAGAGCCGGGTGCTCGACACCCAGAAACAGGCCGGCGAGCTGTATGTGCACCGCGTCGAACTGGCCGGCCCGCTAAAGGTCGGCGATCAGGTCGTCGCTTCGGCGGACGCCGGCAAACGCGCCACCACCCGCGCCAACCACTCGGCCGCCCACCTGGTGCATGCCGCCCTGCACCATGTCCTGGGCCCGCACGTGGCTCAAAAGGGCCAAATGGTCGATGGCGACCGCATGCGCTTCGACTTCAGCCACGGCGGCCCGCTGACCGCCGACGAGATCGAGCGCATCGAGGCCGAGGTCAATGAGGTGATCCGCCAGAACGCGCCCGCCGAGACCAAGGAAATGGCGCCCCAGGAGGCCATCGAGGCCGGCGCCATCGCGCTGTTTGGCGAGAAATACGGCGACAGCGTCCGGGTCCTGACCCTGGGCAAGTCGCTGACCGAGGACGGCAAGGCCTATTCGGTCGAGCTGTGCGGCGGCACCCACGTGGCCCGCACCGGCGACATCGCCCTGTTCAAGATCGTCTCCGAGCAGGGAGTCGCGGCCGGCGTCCGGCGCATCGAGGCCCTGACCGGCGAGGCGGCCCGCCGCTTTCTGCTCGACCAGGCCGGCGTCGCCAAGGCCTTGGCCGACCAGTTCAAGGCTCCGGTCGCCGAGGTCGCCGCCCGGGTCGACGCCCTGATCGCCGACCGCAAGCGCCTGGAGCGCGAATTGGCCGACGCCAAGAAGCAGCTCGCCCTGGGCGGCGGTTCGGGCGCGGCTTCGGGTCCAGAGGACGTCGCGGGGACGGCCCTGATCGCTCGTGTCCTGGACGGCGTGGGCGGCAAGGAACTGCGCGGCGTAGCCGAGGAGTTCAAGAAACAGCTGACGTCCGGCGTCGTGGCCCTGGTGGGCACGAGTGATGGCAAGGCCGCCGTGACGGTCGCCGTCACCGCCGACCTGACGAGCCGGTTCAGCGCCGCCGAGCTTGCCAAGGCGGCCGTTCTGGCCATGGGCGGCCAGGGCGCGGGCGGCAAGGCCGACTTCGCCCAAGGCGGCGCGCCCGACGCGACTAAGGCCCAGGCGGGCCTGGACGCCATCAAGGCGGCGCTGGCAGGCTAAAGCATTTTTCGAGCGAAGTGGTTGCGGTTCGCGCGAAGAAAAATGCGTCAAAACAAGAGATTAGAGCTCACGGCCTGACGCAGTCAGGTCGGGAAATGCTCTATGGCCTTTGGCGACGTTCCCATGAGGTCGCTCCGGCGCTGTCAGGACTGCCCAGGCCGCTGCCGCCGGCCTGCTCTTCGATGGAGGCGGCGACGACTTGGGGATCGGCGGGCTTGGCCATGTCTTCGGACTCGGTGTCCACCCGGTCGGCGATGTTGGGCGCGTCGCGCCTCAGTTCCTCAAGGAGCTGAATGATCTTGGCGCTTTTCTTGTCGGCCAGCAGCGCCAGCTGCAGGGTCAGTTGGGCGCGGCGGTCGGCAAGCTGGTCCTCGCGCCTCTGGGTCACCAGGATCAGGATCGCCACCAGCAGGGCGGCCAGGGTGGCGGCCAATTCCAGCCAGGCGAATGACGGTTGATCGACCCGGCCGCCCCCGCGCCACGCCGCCAAGCCCGCCCAGCCTGCGATCACCACGGTCAGAAAGACGGCGGCGGCGGGCCGGCCGAGCCGCTCTGTGGCGCTGTCGATCAACCGCTGAAGGCTGCTGGCCCGCCGGTAATGGTCGCGATGAAGGCAGGCGACGGCCTCGACCGTATCAACCTCATGGTCGGCGAGGCCATCGGCGGCGCGATGGGATGGTCCACCCGGACCCTCGGTGTCGGCCATCGTCTGTATCTCCCTGGGCAGCCCGGGAGACTGTCAGTCACCGCAACGGCGCCCGTTGCTCATCGTTCCCGCTCACCAGATCTCGCGAGGTGTTCAGCAAAACCTAGGTCAAGCGAGCTGCCGCCCAAGCCTTGGCGGTAACGGACGTTTCGCGGATCTAGCGGACCAGAACCCGTTCCAGCAGGATCGCCGCGACCGACAGGGTGACGCAGGAGGCGGCCGTGGTCAGGGCCACGATCCGCGCCCCGCCGCGTTCGAACACACTGTAGGCCTTGGTCTGGATGAACACATTGACCGCCGTCGGGGTGGCGGCCATCAGTGTCGCGCCAAGGCGGAAGATCAGCGGCGCGTCGACCAGGCCGGTGGCGAACCAAGTGGCGATGGGCAAGAGGATCAGCTTGGCCACGGCGGCGACGACGATTGGGCCCCAGCGCGGGATCGGGGCCGGTTCCTCGGTGGGGGGATCGGAAGGAACACCGGCGGCCGGCAGGCCCGTCAGGCCCAGCGCCACGCCCAAGGCGACCAAGGCCGCGGGGCTACCCGAGGCCGCTGCGGCGCCAACCGCGCGATCCAGCACGTCGGGCAGGCGCAGGGCAAGGAGGGCCATGGCGGTGCCGGTGATGGCGGCCAGCACGATCGGATTGCGCAAGGCCTGCATCAGCGAGCGCCAGGTCGAGCGTCCGCCGGCCCAGCCCAGCAGGCCTACGCCGATGGCCGCAACGACCACGAAATCGACAGCCACAACGCCCGCCGACACGCGGGCGGCCTCGGGGCCAAGCACGGCGGCGGCGATCGGCAGGCCCAGGAAGGCGCTGTTGCCCAGGCTCGCCGACAAGGCGCCCCCGGCCCGTTCCTCACGGGTCCAGCGGAGCGCGACGCCCAGAGCGACCATCAAGGCCACCACCAGCAAGGCGCAGGCGCCATAGGCCGACAGCCCCAGGGTCAGGGCGCGATCGGGGATACCGACCCGCGACAGCGAATGGATGAGCAGGGCGGGAAAGCCGATCCAGTAGACATAGCTCGACAGGCCGGTCGACATCCGGGCGTCGAACAGCCGCAGCCGCGCCAGGGTGACCCCGGCCGCGACCAGCAGGAAGAAGGGCAGCACCCGCTGCGGCACGTCGAACAGCAGGGGGATCAAGGCGCTACCAGGAAGCTACGGGACGATGACACGCGGCGGTCTCCGCCCAGGTGGGCCGCAGGTCGATACCATTGGCGGCGGCCGGCGGTCTAGCGCCCGATCAGCGCTCGTCTTGCGGCAGGCGCACATGCACCAGCTTCCACTCGAACAGCTTGCCGCGCTGGAAAGTGAAGACCGTGGTCTTGTCCGCCGCATCGGGCCGTTTGACGGCGATCCGCACGCGGTTGGGATCCCAGTAGGCGATGGCGGCGTGCGGTCCGGTGACGGCGGCCTTGGCCTTGTCCATGGCGGTGACGGGCTTGGCGGCGGCGGTCGGCGCCATGCCCGGCGGATAGCCGCGGGTCAGGGCCGACAGCCCCGCGACGGTCAGATAGCGATCCACCTTCGGCTCGCGCGGCGCGATCGGCTCGATGGCCCGCTTGAAGACCCCCAGCGGGTCGCGCCAGATCGACGGCGGTTCGGCCGGCGCCACGGCGGCGGGCTCGGCGTCGTTCAACTCGCTGGTGAGGCTGCGACGCACCGCGGGAAAATCGACCAGTTCGCTGATCGCTTGCACGTCCTCGTACTGGGCGGCGGCCTTGAGGGCGCGAAAGGCAAACCAGGGTGCGGTGGCGAAGGCGGCGGCGAAGACGAAGATCGCCAGGACCACCAGGTCCCACAGCCGTTTCTGAAAGGTCATCGCCGCCCCCGCGCGAAGAAGGTTAACGCCAGCATAGACACCCTAATCCCCGGCGCGCCGCAAGGCTTCTCGCGCCACGCGAGCATGGGATTTCAGACAGTACGCCCGCAAACACCGACCTGCCTTGCCAGACCGCTCCAATCCATCGAAATCGTCAATGCGCCGCGACCCGCCTTGTCCCTCAATTGAAAGCGATCCTGTGTCCGAAGCTGACTTCCCTATCGTCATCTTCCACAACCGCAGCCTGCGGGACCTCGCGCAACGTCGTGGCCATCGTCGAGGCGGCGGGCTATGCGCCGACGGTCGTCGAGTATCTGAGCGTCGGCTGGACGGGCGACCAATTGCGCGACCTGTCGGCTCGGGCGGGGGCGTGTCTCCGCGACCTGTTGCGCGAGATGGGCGCCCCGGCCGGCGAGCTGGGCTTGGCGGACGGGACGGCGACCGAAGATCAGATCCTGGAGGCGACGGTCGCTACCCCCATCCTGGTCGATCGACCGATCGACACCTTCAGCAAGGAAGACGGCGAAATCGTCGTGCCATGTTCCTCGCGTCGCTGATCTTCCGGGCGGCGCGGCCATGATCACGCTGCGACTCATCACTAACGACGAGGGTGCGCAGGCTGCGGCGCTCCATCGCCGGGCCGGGGCCTTGATCCCCGGCTACGACACGTCGCTTCACTCCGAAGCCGAATTCGCCGCCTTCTATCGTGACAGGGTGATGGTCGAGGGTCCTGTCTGGGGCGCGTTCGAGGACGCCATCCTTCGTGGACATCTCGCGTTGCTGCCTGGATGGATTGACCATCTCTATGTGGACCCAGATTTCCACGGGCAGGGGATCGGCGGCGCCTTGGTGCGACTTGCCCAGAGCCAGCAAGATGAACTGCGGCTCTACACATTCCAGTCAAACCTCAGAGCCCGGACTCTCTACCAGCGGCATGGCTTCCTGGTCGAAGAACTGACCGACGGCGCACGCAACGAAGAGAAGATGCCTGACGTGACCTACCACTGGCGACGCCGCTAAATTGTTTAAGCCCACCACGAACGAAAAACGCCCCCCGGTTTCCCGAGGGGCGCTGCTTCTGTTCCGTCGATGACGGTTCGCGACCTAAACCGCCATCGCGATCTTCAGGTTCTCGTCGATCTTGTCGAGGAAGCCTTCGGTGGTCAGCCACGACTGCTGGTCCCCGACCAGCAGGGCCAGGTCCTTGGTCATGAAGCCGCTCTCAACAGTGTCGACGCAGACCTTTTCCAGGGTGTGGGCGAAGGCCGTCAGTTCGGCGTTGTCATCCAGCTTGGCGCGGTGGGCCAGGCCACGGGTCCAGGCGAAGATCGACGCGATCGAGTTGGTCGAGGTGCTTTGGCCCTTCTGGTGCTGGCGATAGTGGCGGGTGACCGTGCCGTGGGCGGCCTCGGCTTCCACCGTCTTGCCGTCCGGGGTCATCAGCACCGAGGTCATCAGGCCCAGCGAGCCAAAGCCTTGGGCCACGATGTCGGATTGCACGTCGCCGTCATAGTTCTTGCAGGCCCAGACATAGCCGCCCGACCATTTGATGGCCGAGGCCACCATGTCGTCGATCAGGCGGTGCTCGTAGTGGATGCCCTTGGCCTTGAAGGCCTCGGCATATTCGGCGTCGAAGATCTCCTGGAAGATATCCTTGAAGCGGCCGTCATAGGCTTTCAGGATCGTGTTCTTCGTCGACAGATAGTCCGGATAGCCGCGACCCAGGCCATAGGCGAGCGAGGCGTGGGCGAAGTCGCGGATCGACTCATCCAGATTGTACATGCCCATGGCCACGCCGGCCGACGGGGACTTGTAGATTTCGTGTTCGATCACCACGCCGTCCTCGCCGACGAACTTCATCGTCAGCGTGCCCTTGCCGGGGAACAGGAAGTCGGTGGCCTTGTACTGGTCGCCGAACGCATGGCGGCCGACGATGATCGGCTGGGTCCAGCCCGGCACCAGGCGCGGCACGTTCCGGCAGATGATCGGCTCGCGGAAGATCACGCCGCCCAGGATGTTGCGGATGGTGCCGTTCGGCGACTTCCACATCTTCTTGAGATTGAACTCGGTGACCCGCTGTTCGTCTGGGGTGATGGTGGCGCACTTGACGGCGACGCCGTGCTTCTTGGTGGCCTCGGCCGCGTCGATGGTCACTTGGTCGTTGGTGGCGTCGCGGTTCTCGATCGACAAATCGTAATATTCGATGTCGAGCTCAAGATAGGGGAGGATCAGCTTGTCCTTGATCGCCTGCCAGATGATGCGGGTCATCTCGTCGCCATCGAGATCGACGACAGGGTTCTGGACTTTGA
>JACMOF010000522.1 GCA_014378155.1 Caulobacter sp.
CGAGGCGGAAATCGACCGGGCCCCGCACGGCGACCACGTCCATCCGGTCCTTCAGCATGGCGATGAAGGGGACGAAGAGCTGGCGGTTGAGGCCGTCCTTGTAGAGGTCGTCCGGCGGCCGGTTGGAGGTCGCCACCAGGGTTACGCCCTGGGCGAACAGCGCCTCGAACAGGCGGCCCAGGATCATGGCGTCGGCGATGTCGGTGACCTGCAGCTCGTCGAAGCACAGCAGGCGGGCCTGGGCGGCGATCAGATCGGCGGTCGGCGCGATCGGGTCGTCGCCCCTGTGCTGGCCAAACCGCGCCTTGCGCTCGGCCGCGTCACCCTTGCGCCAGGCGTCGATATGGCCGTGGACCTCGGCCATGAAGCCGTGGAAGTGGATGCGGCGCTTCTTGTCGATGGGCGCGCTGTCGAAGAACAGGTCCATCAGCATCGACTTGCCGCGTCCCACCGGACCCCACAGATACACGCCCTTCTGGCCCTTGGGCTTGCGGCCAAACAGCGAGAAGCCGGGCTCGCCCGCCCCGTCCAGATCGGCCTCCAGCCGCGCCAGCGCATCGACGGCGGCGGCCTGGGCGGCATCGGGCTTGATCTCGCCCTGAGCCAGGCGGTCGCGATAGGCGGTTCGGACGGATGTCGGCATCGCGGACGGGGTTAGCGCGAGGAGCGCTGCGGGGAAAGGCCTAGACCCCCAGATCCTTGCGCACGAAACGGTAGGTCTCGCGCTTCTCGCAGGCGCAGGCCTTCATCTGTCCGTCCTTGGTCCACCAGACCAGCAATGGATAGGCGAAGTTCACGCCATTGTCCTTCAGCAGCGGCCGCAGGTCATCGACGGTCTTGCGGCCGGCCTCGATCACCGCGGTGCGGGCCACGTCGCCGTCGGCGGGCGCGATGCCGGCGGCCGTCCAAGCCTCGACCGGTGTGGCGTCCCACTTTTCCGACAGGGCCCAGCTGCGGTTGACCCACATCTCGGCGACGGTCGCCCGCTCGGCCGGCGTGGATTTCGGCACGCCGTTGCGGTCGGCGCGGGCGACCTCGATCAGCCGGGTGTCGACGCCCGCCTTGTGCAGGCTCGGATATTCCTCGGCCTTGAACCGCACGCAGTCGGGGCAGGTGCGGAAGCTGACCATGTAGAGCTTTTGCCTCTTCAGTCCCGGCGACACCCAGCCGGAGGTCTCCAGGATCTTGGTGATCTCGGCCTGGTGTTTGGTGATGGTCTTGGGCCGCCAGCGCAGCTCTATGTTCCAATAGGCCCAACCCGCCGCGCCCACGACGAGGATCACGACGGCGACGATCAGCCAACGGCCCAGGGTTTTCATCAAGCGCTCCTCATCCAGTCCCGCACCGTCGAACAGCTAAGAGCCGTCGTCAAACTTTCCTGAGGACAGCGGCCCGGCCGCCTTGGAAGCGCGGCGTGGCTTGTCTAGACTCAGGCTTCGGGTCGATCCGCCGCCCGCCGTGCCAAGGACCCACGTGATCGAAGTCGCCCTGCCCGATGAAGCCGCCACCCAGCGCCTGGGTATTCGGCTATCGCGCGCCCTGAGGCCGGGCGACGCGATCTGCCTGACGGGACCGCTCGGCGCCGGCAAGTCAACCCTGGCTCGCGCCCTGATCCGCGCCTTGACCTCGCCGAACGAGGAGGTGCCCAGCCCCACCTTCACCCTGGTGCAGTTCTATGACGGCCCCGCCTTCCCGGTCGCCCATTTCGACCTCTACCGCCTGACCGATCCCG